>JBDTPR010000058.1:0-16493 GCA_039932635.1 Candidatus Solibacter sp. | reverse complement strand
GATAAACGCCGATGAACGCCGATAAAAACGGATAAAGCAAAACCGAGGCCTTAGTTTTTATCTGTTTTATCGGCGTTCATCGGCGTTTATCGGCGACCCAAACAGTTTTCTGGTAGCGGATTAGGTCAACATCTCCCGCAAGCCCAGAGTCCTTATCAGGCGGCGCAGCGAGTTTGGGTGCAGATGCAACTGCGCGGCGGTGCGATTGTGGTCGCCCTCGCATTGACGCCAGGCCGCGGCGATCAGTTGACGCTTGGTATCTTCCACCGAGGTTTGCAGCGCTCCCGGCGCTTCCGACAACGCCGTGGAATCCAGCACCGTTTCCGGCAGGTCTTCGGGCTGAATGTAGTCCGAGTCGCCTAGAACCACGGCGCGCTCGATGGCATTCTCCAGCTCGCGAACATTGCCCGGCCACGCGTAGCTGAGCAGACAGCGCTCGGCTTCCGGCGAGATGCCTTTAACGGCGCGCCCGCAGCGCGGCGCGGCGCGATCCAGGAAATACTGTGCCAGCGCGGGAATATCGCCGCACCGTTCGCGCAGCGGCGGCACCTTCAGCGTCACGACATTCAAGCGGTGGTAGAGATCCAGGCGGAACGCGCCGCGCTGGGCTTCGGCCGCAAGGTCGCGATTGGTGGCCGCAACCACGCGGACATCGAGCTTCCAGGTGCGTGTGCCGCCGACGCGCTCGAACTCGCGCTGCTGCAGGACGCGTAGCAGCTTAGCCTGAAGCTGCGGAGCCAGTTCGCCGATCTCGTCGAGAAAGACCGTGCCGCCTTCCGCCAATTCGAGTTTGCCCTTCTTCTGCGCCACCGCTCCGGTGAAGGCGCCCTTCTCATGCCCGAAGAGCTCGCTCTCCAGCAGGCTCTCGGTAAGCGCGGCGCAGTTGATCGCAATGAAAGGGTGCGCGGCGCGCGGACTCAGGCGGTGAACGGCGCGGGCCACCAGTTCCTTGCCGGCGCCGGTCTCGCCGAGGATCAACACCGAGGTGTCCTGAGGCGCCACGCGGGCGATCAGGTTGAGCATCTTGTGGATCGCGATGCTCTCTCCGGCGATCCCGGTTTCCACCGCGCCGAGGCGCTCCTTCAGCAAACTATTCTCATTGCGCAGGCGCTCGACGTCGCGCATCGTATCGAGTGCGGAGGCGGCGAGCGTGGCCAGCGCGGCGAGCGTGTCGCGGTGCTCGGCGAGGTTGACGAGTTCATCAGCGGGGAACCAGGCGGCGAGCAGCCCGGCGGGTTCGCCACGAGTCCACAGTGGGATGGCCACGAGTCCGGCGGCAGGATCGGCGACAGCGCCGTCCCGGAAGGCTGTGGCGGCCAGGGCTTCCAGTTCGGCCGCGCCTCCGCGATGGGCTGCGGCAGCGCTCCACTCATCGGGATTGCGGCCCAGAAGGACGACGCTGGCGGTACAGGGCACGATCCCTTCCACCAATGTGTGGAGCGGAGCTTCGAGCGCGGCGCGCTGGGTTTCCTCCTGCGCGCCGGCCAGGGCGCGGAAGAGAAACAGAAAGGAACACGCGCGCAGCAGCGTCTGGCGGGCATCGGAGCCTTCCGCCGCGGCCTTCTCGCGGTAGAGCAGGACGCATTCGCCGAGCGCGATCTGGTCGCCGGGCTCAAGCTCGTGAGCGGTGACGCGCATGCCGTTGACGTAGGTGCCGCCGGCGCTTCGGCGGTCGGTGAGGCGGCAGGCGGCGGGTAGCGTGCGAATCGCGCAGTGCTCGGCCGCGATGCCGGCGTCCTGCAAGCGGACGGTGTTGGAAGTGGCGCGCCCGAGGGTGATCTCGCCGTGGTCCAGGGAGAAGCGGGTCCCCAGTTGTGCGCCGCTGATGACGATGAGTTCGGCTTCCATTCGGGCTGTAGGCCAGTCTATCGCGGAAGTCGCGGCGCGTGAACCGAAGTGTTCACCGGCGTGAACGGGACGGTTCGGAAATCGGGTTGCCGCGCGGCGTGGCTCACGAGGAATCAAGCAGATGCGCGAACGCAGAGCGCGAAAAAGAGTTGGCGCAGCGAATGCACTAATAGCTTGAGTAATCCGGGAACGCCAAGGCGGGACCGAAGAGGAGGGAACGATGAAACGCATGACCAACAGAATGATGACGGCCGCGGCCGTTTTGATGATCGGCGCCGGAGTTGCTTCGGCACAGGATGCGATGAAAGCGGAGATTCCCTTCGCCTTCAGCGTGGGCGGGACGGTAACGGAGCAGGGCAATTACGTGGTTCGCATGGTCCCGGGCGCGTCCGCCACCAAGATTCTCGGCCTTTACAACACGACCACCAAGCGCACCTACATGGTGGCGGCGATGCTGCAGAGCGATGTGCCGAAGAACTGGAAAGCGAGCGGTGCGCCGCGAGCGGCCTTCGATTGCAGCACGGGCGCGTGCTCGCTCCGCAAGGTCTGGTTCGGTGAAGGCAATACCTACGAATTCAGCGGCCCGAAGACGAAGTCGGGCGAGATGCAGTTGACGGAGATCCTGCTCAAGTCCAGCACCAAGGGTGACTAAGGTTCCCTCCCCCCAGGGAAGAAGAGACGGCGCCGCTCCTGCAAAGGGGCGGCGCCGTTTTGCGTGGTGGTCGCGGCTATTGCGCGGCTGCGATGGGAAGGAGCGCCACAGCAGCGACGCCGCGGGAATCGCAGACCAGGAAGGCCTTGCCCGATGGCCAATCCGCGGGGATCGCGATGTCAGCCTGGTAGACGCCGACAAGCCCTGGGGCGTAAGCGAGGAACGGAATTTCGAGGGCGCGGCCCGGTGTGCCTGGAGCGCTGAGGAGGAAGCATCCCAGCGGCGCCAGTGGCTTGGCAGGAGGATCGGCAGGGCCAGGCTCGCCGGTTGCGACCTGCCGGTCCAGAGGACCGAGATTGTAGAGCCAGGTGTGGATGGTGGAACCGGCGGGCGCCGGGCTCTCCGGAGTCACCAACGAACCGAAATCCTGCTGCGCGGCTTTGATCCAGTAGTCGCCGCGAGCGTCGGTGGCGCCGGCGATCACGGGGCGGACGGCAATCTCGATACCGGCCGCCAGCGCCAGTTCGAAAGGGTCGCCGGCGCGCTGCACCAGGAGCGGCGCGGTATCGGCGGGCGCTTCCCAGGGAATCTGGATGGCGATCGAGTCGCGCGCGCTTTCGTCGATCACCGGGTACGTGAGGCCCCCGGCGGTGAAGTGCAGGCCGGGCGTGATGCCGCCCTGTGCCCGCCAGAGCATCGCGGAGCCGGGCGCCGTACCGGTGTAACCGTAATCGAGGCGCGGAGGCAGCGCGGGGAGCACTTCCTCACTGGCGCCATCGACGCCGATTCGCAGCAGGCGTCCGGTGGCGGTAAGTGCCCACACGATCCGGCCATCGCCGCTCAAAACGGCGTTAAGGAACCCCTCGTCCGCGTGCGCCAGAACGCGGGCTTCGGCGCCGGCCTGCCAGAGCCACAGCACATCGTTCTGCGAGGGCCATACGTAGAGCGCGCGGCTGCCGTCGTTAGAAAGGTGGGAATTCGCGGGCTCGCCGAAATTGAGTTTGCCGTCCGGGGCGAGTTGCGCAATGCGGATGCGGCTCTGAGTGGCGATATCGATCCACCATAGCTCGCGCGCCTGCGGTCCGCCAGGGCTAGCTTCGATCAGGGCGCGGGCGCCATCGGCGGAAATCGCCGAGTGGGTGATGGCGCTCGCCTGGAAAATTTCCACGGACTCGCCGGTGGGGCGCCAGACCACAGCGTGGTTGGGCACTACCGGATTGCTGAAGCTGCCCTCGCGTGTGGCTGCCAGGCCGATGACCGCGCCCGTGTTGGCCACGCCGAGAGCGCGCAGAATGGGGACTTCGGGCGTGGTCCACTGGCGCCCGGTGGCAGCATCGAAGAGGACGAAGTCCTGGAAGCCCATGAAACCGGGTGCCACCAGGAAGCGCGCGTTGCGGCTGAAAGTCAGGTTATAAGTGCCGAGAGCGGCGGGCGGAGTCACGCCCTGGAATTCGGTGACCACGCGCGGGATTGCGAGCATGCAGCTCCCGGTGCAAGGCAGGGAGCGGTCCCAGGCGGCGATACTGCCATCGGCGCTGAGGAAGGGACGGGTCAGCACGGGGCCTCGGTCCGTATGGGTGAGCGGGGTCCACCGGTTCGCGGCAGAGCGATAGATGCCGTAGTGACCGCTCTCGAAGGGTTCTCCGGAAAGTCGCCAGAAGGTGGTGAGGAGAATCTGGCTTCCGTCGTCAGTGGTTGCAAGCTGTGCGCGACAGAGCGAGGCGTACAGCCAGAGGAGGAGCAGGCACTTGCCGGCCATGGAATCAGGGTAGCACCGGGCACGTGAACCGTAGTGTTCACCGGCGTGAACGGGACGGTTCGTAAATCAGGCTGTCGCCGAGCGCGGCTCACGAGGAATCAAGCAGATGCGGCGGCGCAGGGCGCGAACTCGAAATGGCGCAGCGAATGCACTAATAGGCAGAGTAATCCGGTAACGCCAAGGCGGTACCGAGGAGGAGGGAACGATGAAACGCATGACCAATACGATGATGACGGCCGCGGCCGTTTTGATGCTCGGCGCCGGAGTTGCTTCGGCACAGACCACCTTGAAAGCGGAGATTCCCTTCGCCTTCAGCGTCGCCGGAAAGGTGACGGAGCCCGGAACCTACCAGGTGCGCTCGCTGCGCGGGTCTTCGAGTACGGCGTCCTTCGCGATCCGGAATACGGCTACCGGCCGGACCTACCTGCTGGTGCCGAATTATCATTCGGACGCGCCGAAGGGCTGGACGTCAAGCGGAACTCCGCGGGTGGCCTTCGATTGCAGCACGGGGGCGTGCGCGCTCCGCAAGATCTGGTTCGGCGAGGGCAGCACCTACGAGTTCAGCGGCCCCAGGACGAAGTCTGGCGAGATGCAGTTAACCGAGATCCGGCTCACCTCACCCAAGGGTGACTAGGCTCCCGGTCCACGGAATGAAAAATGGCGCCGCTCCTTACCGGGGGCGGCGCCTTTTTTGGATTCTTCGACCTGTCCTATTGATAAACGGCGACCTTCTTAAAGTCGCCGGCCTTCACGATGGTCACGGCCGCCGGATCCAGATACTTGCGGAACGCGGCGTTGACCTGCTCCACGGTGAGCGCCTGAATCTTGTTCTCCTGCTGCTCGTCATAAAGCAGCGTGCGTCCCAACTGCTCGTGCGACGCGATCAATCCCACCAGCGCGGTCTCCTGCGAACGGCCCACCTTGCGGGCATCGGCGTAAGCGCGCTTGGCCTCGGCGAGTTCCGCCTGCGTGAAGCCTTCGGCCAGCGTCTTCTTCAACTCATCGACGAAACTGGCTTCCACTTTCGGCATGTTGACCGGGTTGCAACTCACCGTGGCGGAGAACAGCGCCGCATCGCCTTCGGTAGGCGCGGTGAAGCGCGATGAGGCGCCGTAGCTCAGGCCCTCGCGATTGCGTATCCGATTGGGCATGCGCGCCGTGATCGACCCGCCGAACATATAGTTGGCCAGCAGCATGGCGGGATAATCGGCGTCGCTCTCGGAGAGTTTGAGCCGCATGCCAGCCTCGAACTGCGCGTTCTCCTTATCGGGCGTCTCGATCTTCTTGTTCATCGCATCCACCTTCTTGAAAGTGGACGTGAGACGGGCGTACGCTCCGGGCGCGGTCCAACTGCCGAGCAGTTCGGCGGCGAGCTTTTGGACGGCTGCCTGATCCACATCGCCCACCACCACGAACTCGCCATGCGAAGCGCCGTAGTGTTGGTCGTGGAACTTCTTAACGTCGGTCAGGGTCACGGCCTTCAGTTCGGCGAGTTGTTCTTCGCGCGTGGGCTGATACTGCGGATCGCCCTTGCCGAAGGGGCTCAGGTGACGCTGCAGTTCCTGCGCGGAAAGCTGTTCGGGCTGCGAAGGCACGTTCTCGAGCGCGCGCAGCCGTTGGCCTTTGACGCGATCGAACTCGGCTTCGGGATACGCCGGCGCACGCAGCATTTCCACCGCAAGCCGCATGGCCGCGGGCAGATTCTCGGGCTTCACGGTGATCGATGCGCTGGCGCCCGCCAGTCCGCCGCCACCACCGCCAGGGGCTCCACGACCTCCGCCGCGTCCACCGGCGCCGCCGGCCCCACCTCCGCCGCTCACCTGTATGCGGGCGTTGAGCTTCTCCATCTCGTCCTGAATCTGTTGGCGATTGAGGCTCGCCGTGCCGCTCATCAACAGGCTGCCCGCCAGCGATGCCGCGGCATTCTTACCGGAGAGCGATCTGACATCGCCGAAGTGCAGCTCAATGGCCACGGACACGGTGCCGCCCGCCATCTTCTTGGGCAGCATGGCGACCTTCATGCCATTCGCCAGCTTCGAACGCACCACGCGCTTCTCGATGTTGGCCGGCGTGGGATCGAACTCCTCGGCGCGCGAAACTGCGATGCTGCTCTTGAAATTGGTGAAGAGCGGCCCGAGCGCAGGGGCTTCCGGCACTGCCGCACGATCCGGCGCCGCATCGGGAATGAAGACGCCGACGGTCAGATTGGAATCCTTGATATAGGCCTTGCCGACACGCACCAGATCGTCGGGCGTGACCTGCGCGATGCGGTCGTGCTGCAGGAACATCAGGCGCCAGTCGCCCTGTGCCACGGGCGTGGTCATGCCCATCGCCACCTGTTGCGCATCGGTCAACTGCTGTTCCAGATTGCGCTCCATGCGTGTCTTCACGCGGTCCACTTCGTCCTTGGTAGGCGGCTCGGAGACGATGCCTTTCAGGGTCTCCGCGATAATCTTGCGAACCTCTTCGATGGATTGCGTCTTGCTCAGCGACGCTGAAACCTGCAGCAAGCCGGGGTCGTGCAACTGTTCCACACGCATACTGGCGCTCTCCGCCTTCTTGTTATCCACCAGGGCTTTATTGAGGCGCCCGCTGGCAGCGCCACCGCCGCCGCGCCCACCGCCCCGGCCCCCGCCGCCGCTCATGATGCCGGCCAGCACCTGCAACGCGGCCGAATCGGGATGCCCCGCGGCCGGCGTGTGGTACGCCATGATGACTTCCTGCCCCTCGCCGACGCGGCGCAGTTCCACATAACGCATGCCGTCCTGCGTGGGCTCCACGGTGTAGGTCTGATCCAGCTTGCGCGCGGGACGCGGGATGCGGCCCAGCGTATCGGCGACATACTGCAGGGTCTTGCTTTCGTCCACCTTGCCGCCGATTGCGACCACGGTGTTATCGGGCTGGTAATACTTCCTGTAGAAGGCGAGCAGGCGATCCGCCGGGACCTTCTCCAGATCCTCGCGCGAGCCGATCGTGCTCTTGCCGTAGTTGTGCCACAGGAAGGCGGTGGATGCGACGCGCTCGCTGAGCACACGCTGCGGGCTGTTCTCGCCGCGCTCGAACTCGTTGCGCACCACGGTCATCTCGACATCCAGCAGCTGCTTGTTGATCTTGACGTTGACCAGGCGGGCGGCCTCCAGGTCCAGCGCCCACTTGAGATTCTCATCGCTGGCCGTGACGGTCTCGTAGTAGTTGGTGCGGTCCTCGGAGGTGGTGCCGTTCCAAACCGCGCCGTGAGCCACAATCTCGTTTTTGATCTGGCGGCCATCGTTGGTCTCGATGAAATCCATGTGCTCCAGAAGGTGCGCCATGCCGGTTTCGCCGTAGCCCTCGTGGCGCGAGCCCACCTGCACAATCATATTGACCGTGATCTTGGGGTTGGCGGGATCGGGATAGAGCAGCACGCGGAGTCCGTTGGGAAACTCGTATTCGGTGATGCCTCCCACCGAGGCCTTCTTCTGAACTCCGGGCGGCAGCGTCTGGCAGACGGCCGATACCGTAAACGCAAGAATGGCAAGCAGTTTGAAATGCATAGAGAGGTAAGGCGTCGGCGTGAGATCCAAGGTTACGGACGGTATACTATTCGCCATGCGCAGCTCAATGATTTCCATGCTTGCGATTGGCGTCCTGCTGGCCGGCCTGCCGCTCAGCGGGGCAAAGAAAAAGGCGAAGAAGGCGGCGGACTTCGATTATTACCTGCTGGCCCTCTCGTGGGCGCCCGACTTCTGCGCCACGGCCGGCTCGAACGGCAACGCGGCCGAGTGCGGAGCGGGACGCAAGGTGGCGTTCGTCGTCCACGGGCTGTGGCCGCAGGGCAGCGGTTCGCGCGGCCCCCAGAATTGCGGCGGGAGCCCGGTATCGAGCGCCATCGTGCAGACTATGCTGAGCTACATCCCGACGGCCAGCCTGATTCAGCACGAATGGACGACCCACGGCACCTGCAGCGGCTTGAGTGCGGCGGACTACTTCGCGGCGGTGCGCAAGGCGCGCGACTCGGTGACCATCCCCGCGGAGTTCAAGGCGCCGGCGCAGGCGATGAAACTCAGTCCCAAGGCGATTGAGGACACATTCGCCGCAGCCAACCCTGCGTTCCCGAAGACGGCATTCCGGACGTCGTGCACGTCGGGCATGCTGCAGGAGGCGCGCATCTGCTTCGGCAAGGACCTCTCGCCGCGAGCCTGCACCGCAAGTGCGGGCGAGTGCCCAGCGTCCAGCATGCAGGTGCTACCCGTAAAGTAACACTCCTGCACTACACCTCCTTGCTGCCAGTGTGGGGCAGACTTTAGTCTGCGCACCGACTTCAGTCGGTGCACCGGCCGAAGGCCGGACTCTTTCGTTCCATGCCCACCATCCGCGTTAAAATGAGCGATTCAAAATGACGCAAATACCCTGGAAATTCGCCATCCTCCTCGCGGCATTTGCCGCCGCAGCCGGAGCCCAGCAACAGCGCGCCGTCGCCGTGATCTCGATCGACGGCATGCGCCCGGATCACGTCCTCCAGGCCGACCGCCACGGTCTCAAAATCCCCAACTTACGCCGCATGCTGCGCGACGGCGCCCACGCCACCGCCATGCGCGGCGTCCTGCCCACCGTCACATATCCCACTCACACCACCATGCTGACCGGAGTCTGGCCAGACAAGCATGGAATCGCCATGAACCTGCCGTTCGACCCCGAACGGCGCAACCAGGATGGCTGGTATTGGTACGCCGAGGATATCCACGCTCCCACTCTCTGGGAAGCTGCCTCGCGCGCCGGCTACATCGTCGGCAGCATCAGTTGGCCTTCCAGCATCGGCGCGCCCGGCGTGCAGTTCAACATCCCCGAATTCTGGCGCGCTTCCACCACCGAAGACCTCAAGCTGCTCCACGCCATCTCCACCCCCGGACTGGTGCAGGAGTTTCAGAAAACGGTCGGTCCCTACACCGTGGATCTCGACGCAGCCGAAGCCGGCGATTGGATGCGCACCCGCTACGCCATCGCCATGATTAAACTGAAGCGCGTCCGCTTCCTGACCCTGCATCTTGCGGCGCTCGACCACGTGGAGCACGCCACCAGCCCCTTCAGTCGCGATTCCCTGAAGGCGCTCGAAGAGATCGATCGGATGGTCGGCCAGCTCGAAACGGCCATCCGCGAGGTGGCCCCCGGCGCGGCGTTTTGCGTACTCTCGGACCACGGCTTCGCCCAGGTGGACCACGCATTGAACCTCAACGTAGCCTTCGTGAAGGAAGGCCTCATGACCCTCAATCCCAATCCCACCAAAAAGACTTCCGCGCTGCTGGAATGGAAGGCCGCGCCGTGGATCGCCAGCGGGTCGGCCGCCATCCTGTTGAAAGATCCCAAGGATGGAGCTGTCCGCAAGCACGTCGAAACTCTGCTCCGCTCGCTCGCCGCCAATCCCCAAAATGGCATCGAACGTATCCTCGATGCCAAGGAAATCGCGGCCCTGGGCGGCACACCGGAAGCCGCCTTTTGGGTGGACATGAAGACCAACTTCGCCATCGGCACTGCGCTGGCCGGGCCGTTAGCGCAGGCCGTCGCCGTTCGCGGAGTGCATGGCTACGCGCCCACGCATCCGGAATTGCAGGCGTCCTTCCTGATCGTGGGCCCGGACATTCGCAAAGGGCTCGACCTCGGGACCATTGAGATGCGCAACGTGGCGCCCACGCTGGCGAAGCTGCTCGGCATCCCCTTCCCCAGTGCGCCGCTGCCCGCTCTGCCCGTGCTCCAAACCGCGGCCCCGCACTAACCCGTCTTCGTGGGGCGGACTTCAGTCTGCGTACCGACTTCAGTCGGTACACCGGCCGCAGGCCGGCGCACACCGGCCGCAGGCCGGCGCCGCGTACATTCCGGTCCGCTAAGATACCCTTGGAGGCCCTCATGCGATCCGTATTTCTGATCCCTCTCTTCGCCGTCGCCGTATCCTTTGCCCAGACTCCGCCCCCCTCTCAAGACGCGCAATTGACCCAGGCCCTGCTCACCGAACTTCGAGCCCTGAGGCAGGACCTGCAGACCACAGCCGCGGCCATCCAACGAGTGCAACTCGTCATGTTTCGCATGCAGACGGCGGCGCAGACTTTGAGCCGCGCCACGCAGCGCATGGATGACGCGCGCAACCGCTGCAGCTACGTTCAGCCGCAACGGAAAATGGTGACCAGTCAGATTGAACAGGCCGAGACTCGCCAGCGCAGCGCGACCACTCCTCCAGACACACGTCTGGCGGACGAAATCGGTCGCCTTAAGGGCAATCTGGAAATGCTGACGGTGCAGGATCAGCAGTGCCAGTCTACCCTGGTCGATGTCGAGACCCAACTGCGCGCCGAGCAGTCCAAAATGAACGAACTGCAGGACCAGTTCGACAAACTCGATCGCGCCCTCGCCGACATCGGCCGCAAGTAGCCCGCCGCCTCCATGCAGCACCGCTTCGTCATCGTCACGGGCCTGCCCGGCAGCGGCAAGACCACGCTAGCCGCCCAACTCGCAGCCGCGCTCGACCTCCCCATGCTCGACAAAGACGCGATCCTCGAGCAACTCTTCGACACCAGGGGCACCGGCGACGCTGCACACCGCCGCTCCCTGAGCCGCGAAAGCGACGCGATCTTCCAGGCGCGGGCCGCCGCCTCCACGGGCGCCGTACTCGTCTCCTTCTGGCATCAGCCGGGCATGGCCCACGACTCCGGCACGCCCACCGCCTGGCTTTCCGCCCTGCCCGCGCCGATCGTCAACGTTCACTGCGTCTGCCCGCCGGAGGTCGCCGCCGAACGTTTCATCCGTCGCGCCCGCCATCCCGGACACCTGGACTCCCAGCGCTCCCACGCGCAACTCCTCCAAAGCCTCGAAACGCTGGCGTCTCTCCCGCCGCTGGATCTCGGGCCCAGAATCGAGGTAGACACCACGTGTCCCATCGACCTCTCAAGCATCCTGCACGCCATCGGGACCGACCAGTCTGGCGACGTCCGATAACCCTATTCCTGGCCGGTCATTCAGTCAATTCTTCGACGGCCGCTCTACGTGATCGATCACCAAAATCTCCACCGTTCCCTTTGCCGGCGTCAGCTTCAATCCCAGCTTGTCCACAGCACCGAAAATCGTCAAACCCTGCGGGTCCGCAGCCGACAGGGCGCCATCCGTACCGCTGCTCGCTCTCGGCACGAGAGGGAACATATCGGATGTGGACAACTCGAGCCGGATATCGAACACCCCCGCAAGGCCCGTCCGGTCGATCACCTCGCGGTCCAGTAGCCGCGTGAGTCCCCGTGCTAGGTCCGCCATGGTCGCGCCATAGAACGTCACAGGCGCGCCACCGGGTCTCCGGGAACGTATCATGACCCCGCAAAAATGCGTTCCGGCCGGAGGTTCCGGGTGGTCCATATCGAAGTCCGCGCAGCCCTCCTGCTTCGCCGCCGCCAGCTTCGTCCCGCCTCTCCCAGTCGTCAGTTCATATACCGCGGCCTCCCGCGTCTCGCGATGCACTCGTAGCCGGAACCTGTCCTCTAGCAGCACACGCATCATTGGTCCCAACATCGTTTCGCGGTTCTGCGGACCCTCAGTTTTGGCGTTAACCGCGTAATGCTCCGAACTCAACCATCGCGGGCTGCCTTGAATCGCCTGGGTATAAATCCGCGGTGAGACGAAAAGAGGATCACGCCCGTTCGCCAGGTAGGCAAGCCGTATCAGAAAATCCACCGTCTGGCACGCCACGCTCAGGTACCCTGGCGATACGCCGATACCAAACCTCGGGCCGCCCCCGTCCGGACATTCTGCTCGCGGTTTCACCGAGACCGCTTCAAACTTCGCACCGCTCTGGGCGCCGACCACCCACACGAGCAGAAAACCGAGAATCCAGAGTCGCACTCGACTTTAGACACCGGCCAAGTTCCACAAGTTTCGCCACGTACTATCCAAGGACCAGCCCACGCGAAAACCCAAGCGGCACGATCGTCATCGACCACTTGGAAGAGCCGCTTCCGGATATTGGCAGCGACGCTTGCTTCTCGCTGACTAGGCAGCCTCAAGGTCGATGCGAACCCGGAAGCCCAGCGCGGTGGAGATATTCACCAGCGCGTCCAGCGAGAACCGCGAGACCCGGCCCCGTAGTAAATCGTTGATCCGTGGCTGCGTCACGCCACAGCGGTTCGCCGCCTCGGCCTGCGTCCAGTCTTGCCCCTGCACGAACGCTGCGATCTGCTGCATCAACTCGGCCCGTGCCCGCAGGTTAGCTGCCTGCCCCGGTGTATCCGAGATCGCATCCCATACGCTGGCGTAGCTTTCGGTTTTGTTCATATCCCCACCTCTCGACAATTGCGTAAAACGCTTTCTTGCCGTGTCAATATCCTTCTTCGGAGTCGCTTGCGCCTTCTTCTGAAAAGCGTGCAGGACATAAACCGCTTCCGCACGACGAGCTACATAGATCACGCGATATGCGCCGGTGTCGTCGCTTATCCGAATCTCCTCAACGCCTTTGCCAATTACAGCCATCGGCTTGAAATCATCTGGCTGTGCCCCACGTTGTACCTTGTCCAATTGATAGCCAGCATCATGTCGCGCAGACTCGGGAAAATCTCTCAAGCACTTGAGCGAATCGCCAAGGAAGCGCACTGGCCGCATACCTGCATTATATCCAATTGGATATAGCCAAAACGGACTTTCTTCACGCCGCGAAGGTTGGCCTCTGCCCGCCCGCCGACCGTTTCATTCATCGCACTATCACCGCCCCGCAACGCGCCGGTGCTTGGCGAGGATCCCGTCGATGGTAGCCTTAGTCACGAGTTTGCCCCTTAGAAGCACCGCGTCGATCCGCTGAATATTCCGAATGTCCGCCAGGGGATCGGCATCGAGCAGCACCAAATCCGCCCGTTTGCCCACCTCGATGGTTCCCTGCACCTTCTCGCGTCCCAGGAAACGGGCCGGATTGATCGTGGCCGTCTGAAGGGCCTCCAGCGGCGAGAATCCGGCCGTCGTGAACCATTCGAGCTCATCCTGGAGGCAGAAACCGGGCACCAGGCCATCGCATCCGGCCAAAAACCGGTTGCCCCGCGAATACAAATCGTGAACGCCCTCCTTCAGGGCTACGCCAGCCGCGTAGCGCAGCTTGTCAAGACTCGCCTTGGGGACATGCGAAACCTCGATGTTCCGGCGCGTCAGCTCCAGCAGTGAATCGCTGGCGTACTCGGCGTGGCGCAACGGTTGCCCCTCAAATACGTCAGGCACCGTTTGCATGAATGCCAGCGTCGGTGTTTGCCATACGCCTCTGGCGGCAAGCTTATCGAACAACCGCAGGCAGCTCGCGAGGCTATAGGTTTCTCCGCTGGAGCATTCCCCAAGCACGTCGTAGTTGGACAGGTGTTCAATACTCCGCATGCCTGCGTCAGCGGCTTCTTCCACCTTTACCGCGACCGGAACGTGACCGGAAACCGTCAATCCCACTTGGGACGCCTCGGCGACGGCGGCAAAGAAAACCTCTCGCGGCGTATGGTCGTGGACCTTGATGAAGTCAACCCCAAGGCGCTTCAACTCTCGCACCGCGAGTCTCGCCTCTTCGGCGTTGGCGACGTGAAGGCGGTAAGGATAGTCTGGCGGAGCATTATCCACCATCGGGCCCGAGGCCACGATCTCCGGGCCGAAGACCGTGCCCGCCCTGATGCGGTCTCGCAGCGGCAAAATGAAATCCGCATCGCCGCCCATGTCGCGGGTGCCGACAATGCCCTTGGCAACGAACAGATCCAGAGATTCCGCGCCGGTTCCCTGATGGTGGGTGTGCATGTCCCAAAGTCCCGGAATCAGGAACTTTCCTTTTGCATCGATACGGGTGGCTCCCCGCGGAATCGCAACCTTAGGCCCTATCGCCGCAATGCGCTCGCCTTCGGTGACTACCGTGGTGCCGGTTCGGCGCACACCTGCTTCCACGTCGATTACAGTGACACCAATGAGCGCCACCCGAGGGGCAGACCCGGCCTGAGCGTACGCCGGCAACGGGCAAGTGATCACCGCAACCGCACCCAGCCAGGCCGCAATCCAACCGGCAAGAACGCTGCGCATCCGACGAGCATATCATCGACCTTGTAAGTCCAGCGCTTCACTTACCCCATTACCCTCCTCACTGCGGTTCAGCCAAACTCCCTGAACTAAATTGTCGGCCAGACAGCGAAGCCGCGCCGTTGTGCATGCGCTTTTTCATCGGCGTCCATCGGCGTTTATCGGCGTCCCAACCTCTTTTCTCCCCGCCTTTCTCTGCCCTCCTCACTGCCTTCAACCAAACTCCGTAACCTCGACATCCGAATTATTCCCCCCAAGCCCTCAATCACTTAGCCAAAACCGAGCTCAAATCCCATCCGCCCCGGAGCTACCCTCAAATCGAAAATGGCCTCCGACAAGCAAATCGCTGCGAATCGCCGTAATTCGCTCCAATCCACCGGCCCCACCTCCGTCCCAGGCAAGGCCGCCGCCTCCATGAACGCCCTCAAAACCGGCATCCACGCCAAGTCCGTAATCATCCCCACCGAGAAAGCCTCCGACCTCCAGCAACTCACCGACGAATACTACGCCGCCTACCAACCCGCCACCCCCGTCGCCCGCGGCCTCATCGACGACCTCATCCGCTGCGAGTGGACCCTCCGCCGCCTCGACTCCTCCGAAGCCTCCCTCTGGAATTATCAAAATGACCAGAGCATCCGCCCCGTCCCCAACGAACACCGCCAGGGCAAAATCCTCGGTTCCAACGCCAAAACCCTCGCCGCCATCCAGCGCCGCATCGATTCCACCCGCCGCGGCCGCGACCGCGCCCTCGAAGCCCTCCGCAAGCTCGCCAGCCAGCCCCTCACCGCCCCGAAGCCCCAGCCCGAGGCCATCCCAGATCCCGTAACTCCCTCATCCGAAACCACTTCCCAGCCAATTGGCTTCGTTCCGTCACTCTCGCCCCAAGCCCCCGCGCCAACCGTCGAACTCAGCCCCGATTCGCATCCGACCCCCTTCCACACAGCGGAGATCGCGAGATCTAACCCTCAAGCCCATACCGAACCCGAGACAATTAACCCCAGCGACTTGACTGTAAGTAAGTACTGACTTACACTAACTGTAGTGATCGATTCTACCCCTACACCGCATCGCCTCCCCGCCAGCGACCGTCGCCGGCAACTCGTTGAAACCGCGCTCGATCTCTTCTCGCGCAAAGGTTTCGGTGGCACCACAACCAAGGAAATCGCCGCCGCCGCCGGCGTCAACGAAGCCATCATCTTCCGCCACTTCCCCAGTAAACAGGACCTCTACAACGCCGTCCTCGATTACCACCACGAAACCGCCGAAATCGCCGAATGCCTCGCCGAGTTCAAGATCCTCATGGATCGCAATGACGACGAAGGCCTCTTCCGCTCGATCGTCGAGCGCATCCTCCAGGCCTACCGCAAAGACCTCCGCGTCCACCGCGTGCTGCTCTTCGCCGCCCTGGAAGGCCACGAAACCGGTCTCGCCCACTCGCGGGCGCTCAAAATTCCTGTCTTTGAGCTCCTCAGCCAGTACATTGCGCGTAGACAGAGTGAAGGCGCAATCCGTCCCACCAACCCCGGCGCCATCATTGCCGCCGTCGCCGGAATGGCAACCCACTACGCCACCATGACTCAAATGTTCGGCTACTCCATCAATTCCACCGAATCCGAAATCGCCGGCGCCTTCGTCAACATCCTGATGCATGGCATCCGGCCCGACTCGCAACCACAGAGGGCACAGTAATGAACCGACTCATCATCTTCGCGACGCTTCTCACATCTCTCTTACTCGCCGGCTGCTCCAACTCGCATCCTGCCGCCGCCGCCAATCCCACCAGCCCTAAGATTGTCACCGTCAGCACCGCCCAGGCCGTCACTCGCACCGTCGCGGCCGGCTTTCAGGAGACCGGCAGCTTCGTCGCCGATGAAACCAGCGACATCGCGCCCATGGTTGCCGGCCGCGTGCTCGCCACGCCGGTGGACGTGGGCGATGTCGTCAAGCAGGGGCAGGTGATCTGCGAGCTCGATCACCGCGACGCCCAGCTCCGCCTGGACCAGGCGAAGGCCGCCCTCGAGCAGGCCACGGCTGGACTGCGCCAGACCCAGTCGCGAATCGGCTTCAGCGGCCAGGGAACCTTCGAGCCCGCTAAGTTGCCCGAAGCCGTCGCCGCTAAGGCCGCCCTCGAATCCGCCCAGGCCCAGGCCCGCCAGGCTGCCGCCGATGCCAAACGCTACGAGAACCTGGTAGCCTCCG
>JBDTPR010000057.1:0-16586 GCA_039932635.1 Candidatus Solibacter sp. | reverse complement strand
CACGCGCCCGCACCTGCGCGACCGCTGGAGCAGCGGAGGAGCAGCGGAGGAAAAGCCTTCAGTGGACCACCGTTGCAGCGCCCGAATCATGAAATTACATTAATGTTGGTTCACAGGAGAGGCAGATAATACCTTTGCAGACGAATTGTTTTGATTTGCCGTTTCCTCCGCTGGTCCTCCGCTGCTCCAGCGGTCGCGCGAGGAGGTGAAAAATAAGTGAGAGTGGCTCGCATGTGTACTAGCGGTGTGCCCAGTCCACCGAGTAAATATCCGCAGTGAGGAAGTGGAACGACACAATGGGGGCGTCCTCAAGCCCGATGCCCCAGTATCCGACCGTGGCACCAGGCTGCAAGTCTCGAAAGTCCGCGATTTCCTCGACACGGCCGCTTGCCACTTGAATACGGCAAATCGGGTTGCCCTCGTCGTAAGACTGATAATAGACAAACTTGCTGTCTTTCGACCACACCGGATTGTTGAACGTCCCCACGGCCAGCACGCTCCATTTCCGAGCCGCCGTGTCATAGAGCATTAGCCTGCGCTGATCCAGCGGCATCGCGGCCAGATACCGGCCGTCCGGCGACCAGCGTGGGCTGAAGAGCCCGTCCGAGCCAGGCACCGTTGACACTCGCTTCGAAGCCAAATCGACGATCTGAATGGACTTTGGGGTTGAATCTTCGGCCATAAACTCCGAGGAGCGTCCGAAAACGATCATCTTGCCATCCGGCGACCAGTCCGGGTCAGCCTGGCTTCGAGACTCTTCCGAAACGATCTGCGGCTGGCCTCCCTCGGTAGAGATGGAATAGACTTTCCAGGTCTTGTCGGGTTCCTTGCCCATGAATGCGATCGAGCGGGAATCCGGAGACCAACGCATCATAAATACACGCATGGGACGGGCGGTCAATTGCAAACGCTGCGACCCATCCAGGCGGCTTTGCCACAACGACCCATCCGAAGTGCTGATCCAGGCGACCCGGGTACCGTCTCTGGAAAACTCAGTCCGTCCGGCCATGCTGATTTCGCGCAGGTACGGTATGAACTTGCGGCTGGCGGCGTCGTAGCGGCGGAGTTGACTCTGCCTGTGGGCTCCGGTAAAAAAGATCCGGCTCCCGTGGCGAGCGGGCACCGGTCCCAGGAAGTTCAACGGCCCGGCGGTGAGTTGAATGGGCGCAGATGTCGAGGGCCTCATCCAGGTTTTCTCGGGCAGCACCCAGATATTGCTGCCCTCCACGCGATTCGACTGGAATACGTAGTCCTTCCCGTCCGGCGTCCAGTTTCCGCAACATTCTGCGCTCGGACGGGTCCAGTCCGGCAATAGAGGCCGCAGCTTGTTGTCTGCGAACGTGAATTCCCACAACGACGTGGCACGAGTCGCCGAATCCACCACTGTGAAGCGGAAGCGGGAGCCGTCGGGCGCAGAACGAAGCCAGAATGCCCTGCCGGGGACCGAAGTCAAAACCCGCGCACTCTGGGCGTCATTGTGGGTGATCAGGATGTTCTGGCCGGACGCATAAATGATGGTGTTGCCATCCGGCATCCAGGTGCCGTCGTGTCCCAGGCCGCTGACAATCTTGCGCGCCGCGCCGCCGGTAGATGGCACGACCCACATGGTTCGCTCCAGTTCGGTCAGAGTCTCACCAATCACCAGCAGTTTCGAACCATCGGGCGAGATATCGGCCAACCTCGGCGAGCCGATCTCGGGCGGCGTAACCAGTGGATTGGCGGCTCCCCCGGAGATTGCCGAATAGGCTAAGGCCACCCGGCCGGCCTCGATCTTGGAGAAGTAAAGGCGCGACCCGTCGGTGAGGAGGGCAGGGAAGCGTTCAATGCCCGCATCGCCCGGGAAAATAGAATCCGAGGCAGTGACCTGAGTGAAGGGCAGAATCACGGGCCTGGCCTGATCGGGCGGCCCCCAGAGTCGCAAAACGAAGCCAATTAGCACGACTACGGCGAGAATGGGCCCCACCGTCCGCCATGGCACGATGTCCAGCCAGGACCGAGCTTTCTTCGGAACCTTCGCCTCAATCGCGGGAATAGAAATCGCCGCCGCCGTGGAGTCCATGGCGATCGGCTTCACCGGCTCTTCAGGACCGTCGAGCACTTGGACCGGGGCGACAAACCGGTAACCGCGCTTGGCGAGAGTCTCAATGTAACGCGGGTTTTCCGCTGAGTCGCCCAACGCCTCGCGAACCTTGTTAATCGCGGTACCCAGGCTGTGGTCAAAGTTAACGACGGTTTCCGTGCCCCAGAGCTGTTGCTGCAATTCCTCCCGGCTAACGATTTCTCCGGGGCGGCTCAGCAGGACCGTCATCAATTTAAACGGTTGGCTTTGCAACTTGATGCGGATGCCGCACTTGCGCAATTCACCGGCCCGGAGGTCGGCTTCGAAGACGCCAAACCGGATTTTCGCCGCGTGGAGCGGGGTCTGTTCAAGCATGGAACGTCCCTAGCGTATCACAGGGAGGGTGACTTCCCAAAGAGGCTCTTCACGTCCGGCGCCGGCCTGCGGGAATAGTTGTCATCAGTAGTTAACTTATGTTATTTCAATCAGTTGCGCGATGTACAAGATATGAACAACAAACGACTTGCAGTGTATTGTAAATCCTCGGGGAACGAGTATGCTTGGCACAACCGGCCATTGCGTTTAGTCTCGCTCGCCGGGTCTTTCGTTATGGAAACCTCGTTCGTTCTGTTAAGCATCCGCCTGAGTTATCCCTCACCAGGTACAGCGAACCAGCCCCCAAACCAAATAAGGAGAATGAAATGAACATTGCAAGGCGATTCCGCGCACTGGCCATGATCGGGGCAACGCTTATAATGACTTGCGTGCTGGTGGGGCAAACCGACCGCGGCAGCATCGAAGGGACGGTCAAAGATCCGAACGGGGCAGTGGTCCCCGCCGCCAAAGTTCAGGTGGTGAACATCGAGACGAACAGTAAACTCGATTATCAATCTGACGAGTCCGGGCACTACATCGCCGCCAGCCTTCCGGTGGGGTCGTACCGCTTGGTGGTGCAAAAGGAAGGATTCCGGACCGTCGCCCGGGAACCGATCATGGTGTCGGCGCAGAGCAACCTGGCCGTGGACATTGTGCTTCAAATCGGCGCCGTCAGCGACACGGTGACGGTGACCGGCGAATCTCCGCTACTGGACGTGTCGGCGACGGCGAATCCGAGTAATCTCTCGTCCAAGTTCATCGACGACCTGCCGATGATCGTTTTCGGCGAGAAGCGCAACATCACCGACAACCTGCGGTTCCTGCCGGGTAACACCTCGGGCGGTGGGAGCCTGGGCAGCGGCGAACCGGCGGAATCGTGGTCGGGCCGCGTCAACTCCGCGGTGCAAGGCGCCACCGAGATCTTCGTGGATGGCGCACCATCCAGCGAATTCGGGACCCGCCGCGGCTCCGTGCTCGAGAATGGACCGGTAGTGGAAGCGGTTGCCGAGTATACGGTGGTGGCTAACGCGTTCAATGCCGAATTCGGTGGATTCGGGAGCTGGTTCACCACCGTGACCATGAAATCCGGCACGAATGCGATCCACGGCAAAGTCTACGACTATTTCGGCAACGACAAACTAAACGCACGCAGCTTCTTCCAGGGTCCGGTGAAACAAAAGCTGCGCCAGAACGAAGGCGGCTTTCAGGCTGGCGGCCCGATCTATATTCCCAAGATCTATGACGGCCGGAACAAGACGTTCCTGTTTTTCAGCCAGGGTTTGTACTATGCGCGTCTGGGAGGCTCCGGCGGACTGCAGACTGTGCCGCGAAACGATTTCAAGACCGGCAACTTCAGTAATTTCCTGGATGCGGCCGGCGCCCAGATCCCGATTTTCGACCCAAAGACCACCAAGGCCGACGGCGCCGGCAGCTTTGTCAGAACGCAGTTCCCGAACAACGTCATTCCGGCAAACCAGATCAGCCCCATCTCCTCCAAGATCGTGTCCCTGCTGCCGAGTCCGGATCTTCCCTCGCAGACCAACAACTGGTACAACCGGACGGGAGCATTCCCCTACTTCAACACCTTTACTTCCATCGCTAAACTGGATCACAGCGTTTCTACGAAGCAGAAGGTTGCCCTGACCTATCAGAACCAGTGGCGGCCGCGGCTGATCAACAGCAATGGCTGGGGGAACTTTGCCAACGTCGTCCCGGGATTGCCAGAGGCGCCGGACGTGCTGGAAGGTTTCCAACTCCAGACCGTTACGAGCCAGACCTGGCGCCTCAACCACGACTACATATTCAGCGCGCGGCTGCTTAACCACTTCACCGTGGGCGTCGACCGCTACGTCAATCCCTTTACCAACACCACGGTCGGGCAGGGCTGGGACAAGGCGCTCGGCATCACCGGCCTGCCGGAGGATCTGGGCGCGTTCCCGCAGATCACGTTCGGCGGCGGCACCGGCTCCCCGCTCACCATGGGCCTGCCCAGCAATGGCCTGGGCGCGCAGACACGGTACTCGTTCAACGACAGCCTGACGTATAACCGGGGCAAGCACAGCATCAAGGTCGGTTTCTACCACTGGCGTTACGCCAGCAACTCAAGGAACCAATCCAACACCGCGGGTACGTTCAACTTCAACAGCCAGGTGACCAGCCAGCCGAACTCCCCGCGCCTGACTAACTGGGGCAGTTCGTTCGCCAGTTTCCTGCTGGGCGAAGTCAGCACCGCCGGCACCACGCTGCAGAGCACCACCGGTTTCCGCACCTACTCCTACTCGGTGTTCGCGCAGGACGATTGGCGCGTCACTCCGAAGCTCACCCTGTCCTACGGCCTCCGCTGGGACAACGCTCCGCCGCTCCACGAAGTGCACGACCAACTCAGTTCCTTCAGCCCCTCGGTGAAGAACCCGGTAGGGGTGAACGGCGCGCTGGTATTTGGCGGCACCGGCACCGGCCGCATCGGCGACCAGTTCTACAAGCCGTGGAGACTGGGCTTCGGTCCGCGCCTCGGCATGGCATACGGACTGAACGCGAAGACCATCCTCCGGGCCTCCGGCGGAATCTACTACTCCGATCAGTCGCCCGGCGGCACCTATACCGCGGGCTTCACCGCATCCCCCAGTTTCACCGGGGCGAATGGCTTCACCTCGGCCTACAACTGGACCACCGGCAGCTTTCCGCAGAACTTCAATCGTCCGCCGCAGCTCATTCCGGAATTCCAGAATAACCAGAGCATTACCTGGAGCCTGCCCGATGCCATGCGGCTCCCTCAAATCATGAGCTGGACCGTGGGTATCCAGCGCGAACTGGCGAAAGACCTGGCGCTGGATGTCTCCTACATCGGCAGCCATTCGACGCATCTGGCACAGAACACGGTTTTCAACTATGTAGACCAGAAATACCTGTCGCTAGGCAATCTTCTGCTGCAAACCGCGGGATCCTCCGGCGCCGCTGCCGCCAATGTGCCGGTACCGTTCCCAGGTTTCACGAGCTACTCGCGCAACACTGTGGCGCAGGCACTGATGCCGTTTCCGCAGTACACCACGGTCAACTACGGCAGCGATCCGGTCGGCAGTGCGCGGTTCAACTCGCTCCAGGTGAAGGCCACGAAGCGCTATTCCAACGGCTTCACGGTGCTCGCATTCTGGACTTGGATGAAGAATATGGCCACTTCCGGCGGCAATCAGTACACGCCTTACAAACCGATCACCTACAGCGGGGATTCCCCGCCGCACACGTTCGTTGCCAACGCCAGCTATGACCTTCCATTCGGACCCAAGCGGAAGTTCCTCACTTCCGTGAATCCAGTGGTGGGTGCGATCATCGGCGGCTGGAACCTGGCCGGCTACGTCCGCTACACCTCGGGAAGCGCCTACGGGTTCGGCGGCGGCAATAACCTCTCGACGCTGGGCTACGGCGGCAAGACCGCCAACTACGTGGCCGGTGTGCCGATCTTCGGCATCACCAACCCTCGTGAGTTCGACCCAGCCACCTCCCGCTACTTCGCCCCGGCCGGCGCATTCGTGACTCCGCCCCTGTACGAATTCGGCAACACGGCTCCGACTCTGGACTGGGTTCGCGGCTTCACGCAAAAGGCCGAGTCGATGTCCCTGGGCAAGTCATTCCCGATCAAGGAAAGGCTACACGGCCAGTTCCGGCTTGACGTCAACAACCCGTTTAACTTCGTCCGCTGGAGCAATCCCAACGGAACCTTCACCAGCGCCGATTACGGCAGAGTGACCGGCTCGGCCGAAGGCAGGAAGATCCAGATGTACCTCAGCGTCGAGTTCTAAGAGGCAAGCCGGAGCGGGCGGACCGAGATCCGCCCTCCCTGTCGCACCCGTTACCGCAGAGCTGACAATATGCCGCGCAAAACGTACCTCATCTGTTTCCTGACACTCGCCCTGAGCGCCGTCTCGCTGGGTCAGAACACGCCGGTGGCCGCCCAAAACGCGCGCCCCGCGCCGGATTTCATGAGCAGGTCGGTCATCTACCAGATCTGGATGCGCTCCTTCACTCCGGAAGGCACGCTGTATGCAACCACCACGCACCTGCAGCACATAGCCGACCTGGGCGCCAACATCATCTACATCAGCCCGCTCAATGTGCACGGCTATCCCTCGGTATTCGGACCTTCCACGCCGTACGAAATCAAAGACTACAATGTGATCGATCCCGAGTACGGCACTGAGGCCGATTTGAAGGCGCTGGTAGTGCAAGCTCACAAGCTCGGTCTGAAAGTGGTCCTGGATATCGTCTACTCCCACAGTGCGAACGACAATGTCCTGCTGAACAAGCCCGGCTTCTTCCAGCGCACTCCGGAGGGCAACCTCATCATGTCGCGCTGGAAAACGATTCAGCCGGATTTCAAGAACTCGCAGGTGCGCGAATACTTTCGCAACAATTTGGTGCACTGGGTCAAAGACGTGGGCGCCGACGGGGTCCGCGCCGACGTTGCCGGGGCTGTCCCCGCGGACTTCTGGGATGAGGCGCGCGAAGCCCTGGACAAGGTAAATCCCAACGCCATCATGCTGGCGGAATCCGACGTGCCGGCGCACCACCTAAAGGCGTTCGACATCAGTTACAACTTCCCGTATTACGCGGCCCTGCAGGCGGTGGTGGTCAACGGCGAATCGGCGGAACGCATAAGGCAGCAGTGGGAGAAGGCGAGGGCCGCCTTCCCGCGCGGTTCGCTCTTGCTGCACCTCAACGACAATCACGACCATAATCGGGCCAACGTGGTGTTCGGCGAAAAGGCGGCGCTTGCCACGTCGGTTCTGAACTTCACGCTGGATGGCATTCCGTTGCTCTACAACGGCGAGGAAGTAGGCGACAGCACGGCCCCGCAACAACAGTCGCATGTAGCGATTCGTTGGGACATCTGGAAGCCGGAGAGCCAACGCCGTACCAGCATTGCGGGGCAGCAGAACGCCAAACTCCGCGTCTATAAGCAACTGGTTCAGATGCGTAAGGACGAGGCGGCGCTCACTTCCGGCGAGCTGAACTGGGTCAACAACAACAATCAGGATGGCGTGGTCAGCTTCATCCGCAAGAAGGGCGCGGAAGAAATCCTGGTGGTGATTAATCTGACCAACCGCATTACCAAGATCGAGGTGGACGTGCCTGCCGCGAATTACGCAGAGGCTCGGGATCTACTCAAGAATCGTACGCTGCCGGCTTCAGCGGCTGGCGGCAAATTCAGTACTCAGCTTGGCGCGTTCGATTATGTGGTCGCGAAGCGCACGAAAGAATGATTTGGGCCGCCAATTAACGCCGGTGAACGCCGATAAAACAAGATCTTTGTCTTATCCGTCCTTATCGGCGGCCCAAACAAAGGCCCTGGTCACCCTATGCCCTTCATAAAGACGGCTCTAACCATCGCACTTCTGCTCGCATCCGGCGGTCGGGTTCTGGCACAGCCCGCCACCCAGTTCAACGTTAAGAGTTTCGGCGCCGCGGGCGACGGTGTCCGTTCGGATACCGAAGCCATCAACAAGACCATCCAGGCCGCCCACGACGCTGGTGGTGGGACCGTGCTGGTGCCCGCCGGCAACTACGTCTCCGGCACCATCCACCTACAGGACAACGTGACCCTTTGGATCGACGCGGGCGCCACGATCCTTGGCACGAAGAACCTCGCCGACTATCGCTGGCCCCAGGGCGGCCGCGAGTGGGATGGCGCCATCATCCTGGCCAACGGCGTCCATAACGTCGCCCTCATGGGGCGCGGGACCATCAACGGGCAGAACCTGAACAATCCCAGGGGAGAGGAACGCATTCGCGGCCCGCACGCCATCCTCTTCAATAACAGCAAAGACGTCCTGGTCCGCGATATCACCATCAAGGACGCAGGCAACTATTCACTCATTCTGCGTTCCTGCGAGCGCGTCAACATCGACAACGTCACCGCGTTCAACGGCTACGACGGCATCAACATGCACGACGTCCGCTCGGCCACGATCTCGAATTGCCGGCTTTACACCGGTGACGACGCGCTAGCCGGCGCCTACTGGGAAAACGTGACCGTCACCAACTGCATTTTGAACAGCTCGTGTAACGCCATCCGCGTCGGCGGACGCAATGTGCTGATCAACAACACGCTGATCTATGGCCCCGGAGAGTATGCGCACCGGCTGGGGTTCCGCCGCAACACGGAGTCTGGTTTTCAGGTGCTGCCTCACAGCGCCGGACGCGGAGGGGCGAACTCGAAGCGCCTCGTCACGCCGGGGCCAATCGACAACATGGTCCTCTCCAACACCACCATGATCAACGTCCGCACGCCTGTGTACATTGCCTTCGGCGCCGACGCTCCGTATAGCGGCAACAACTTGGGAGTGGGCCGAATCGTGGTGGAGAATCTGACCGCTATCAACTGCGGCCGTACGCCCTTTTACGTGGCGGGCCCGAAAGAGCGGCCGGCAAAATCGATCATCCTGCGCAACGCCCGCATGTCATTCGTCGGCGGCGTAAACGACGAAGAGACCAACGGGCAGGGCTTCAGCCCCTACTCGATGCTGCAGGCGTACGGAGTCTACGCCCGCAATGTGGACAACCTGGAGTTGCACGACGTGCGCGTGGACTATGCCGGCAAGGACCGGCGGCCCGCTCTGTTCGGTGAGAACATCGGCACGTTGGAATTGGATCGCTTCGCGGCGCAGCGCGAGCCTGACGGCGCTCCCTCGCTGCTCTTCGCGGGCATTCGCAAGCTGGTAATGAACGGCGTGGACGCGACCGCCGCCAAGGTGATCGCCAAGGCGCTCGATCCGCTGTTCGGCAGCATGGTTTCTGGCGAGTCGCTCTTTGTGCCGGCGACAATTCAGAATTCCGGTGCTGCAGGCTTGGCGGAGATCGACCTGCGGGTGGGCGAAGAGGTCATCAAGCGCACCGCCTGGTTGGGAGCGAATGAAACCGCGCGCGTGGGCTTCGCCAATTTGAAGTCTAAAGAAAGTGGCGACATCCAACTGCGGCTCGGTGACGTGTCGAAGAGCGTGCCATTGCGGCCCAAACCCGTGGGTCGTCCGGTGAGCGCTCCCTTCCTCTCGTTCCAGAATCTTCAGGGGCAGGTGGAGCAGGTGGATGGCGGCTTCTACCTTCGCGAGGCCGGCGATTTTGCGGTCCTCGATCATGGCGATCAGTACGGGTCCGCCTACCTCCCGCAGGCATTGGGCGCTGCCGATTCTGTCACGGTGAAACTCGAGAACGCGGACTACCGCAGCAATTGGGTGGGCCGCGCCGGCATCATGGTGCGCAAGGACATTGCGAAACCCGGCCAATCGGCCGGCTACCTTGTGCTGGGCGCGTCGCCGGCAAACGGCTTCTCCATGGAGTGGGATTCCGATGGCGACGGCCGCATTGACAAGCGAACCGAACTGGATGGCTACACCAACTGGCCCTGCTGGCTCAAGCTGGAGCGACAGGGTGGTAAATTTATTGGGTATTCCAGCAAGGACGGCTCTAATTGGGTCAAGATCGGCGAGGCGGAAGTAGCGGGCGCGGATGGCCCGTTGGATGTCGGAGTCTTCACCCATCGCAGCAGCGCCCGGTTCACCGATTTCAAGGTCGTGAAGGTGCCGTGATCCGGGCTCTCGGAGCCGCGATTGCTCTGCTGGTTTGCCTGTCCGTTGTGGGGGCTCAGGATGCCAGGGAGCGTCTGCTGGCGGATGCCAATGCCGCGTATCGTTCGCTGCGCGCTTCCGAAGCTGTCGGCCTGTATCGTCAGTATGTGGCTCAGTTTCCCGATCGCGCCGACGTCCGCGTGTATCTGGGCGGCGCCCTGTTGAACCTCAATCAGATGCAGGAGGCCTTCGACGAAGCGCAGCGCGCCATCGCGCTCGACAAACGTTACGGGAAGGGATACATCCTGGCGGGCCGCGTCTGCGCCGCCCGCCAGCAATGGGACCAGGCTCAGGGGTTTTTCACGAAGGCGCAGAACTTGGACCCACGGGATCTCGACGCCCGTTATTTCTCGGGCCGCGCCTGGTACGATGCCAACCGTTTCGAGCGCGCCATCGAAGCCTTCGAGCAGGCGCTGAAACTGGATGCGGAACAAGGGCGCATCTACGAGAATCTGGGGCTGGCGCAAGACGCCCTCGGCAAGTTCGTCGCGGCGGAGAAATCGCTGCGCAAGGCCGTGGAACTGGCTCGTGGAACGTACCGGCCGTATCTCTCCTATGGCGCATTTCTGTTCCGCCAGGGTCGAGCGGCGGAAGGCCTGCCCGTGCTGCGCCAGGCCCTCGCCATGGCACCCGCCGCCGTCGATGTGCGTTTCGAGTTGGCGCGCCTGCTCTATCACCAGGAAAACGCAAACGAAGCTGCCAAGATTCTCGAGCCGGCGCTAGCTTCCAACGAGTGCCGAATTCACAACCTGATGGCGCGGATCCATTCCGCCCGCGGCGAAACCGGAAAGGCCGATGCGGAAATCAAGGCGCTCGATCATTGCAAGACCGGAGCGGAGCGCCAGTGAAATCCGCCGTCCTTGCCGCCGCCGCAGTGCTTGCCGCTATTGCTATGGCTGTCCCCGCGACTGCGCCGGGTCCCTACTTCGAGGATCGGTCCGCGCGTTCCGGCATCAGCTTCGTGCTGCGCAACGCAGCCTCACCGGAGAAGCACCTGATTGAAACCATGGCCGGCGGCGTGGCCGTCTTCGATTACGATAACGACGGCTACCCCGACATCTATTTCACCAATGGCGCACAGCAGCCATCGCTCGAAAAGACCGGCCCGCAATATCGCAATCGCCTATACAGGAACCGCCACGACTGGACCTTCGAAGATGTCACAGAGAAAGCCGGCGTGGCAGGCTCCGGCTTCAATATCGGCGTCGCCACCGCCGACTATGACAACGACGGACATGTCGACCTGTTCGTCACCGGCGTCAAAGGAAACACCCTTTTCCACAACCGCGGCGACGGCACCTTCCAGGATGTGACCCGCGCGGCCGGCCTGGAGAGCCACGAGTGGGCGGTAGCGGCGGCCTGGCTCGACTTCGACAACGACGGCCGCCTCGATCTCTTCGTGGTCGACTACGTCAAGTGGGACGCCGCCACGGAAGTATTCTGCGGCGATGCCACTCGTCACGTTCGCAATTATTGCCACCCGCGCTTCTATGAGCCACTGAGCAATCGACTCTATCGCAACAACGGCGACGGTAGCTTTTCCGATGTGTCCGCTGCTTCGGGAATCGCCGCCCACCGCGGCAAGGGGATGGGCATCGCCATCGCCGATTACGACGGCGACGGACGGATCGACATTTTCGTGGCAAACGACACCCTGCCGAACTTCCTCTTTCACAACGAGGGCGGCGGCCGCTTCCGCGAATCCGCCTTGCAGGCCGGCGTGGGTCTCAATGACGATGGCAAGGCGCTCTCTTCCATGGGCGTCGATTTCCGCGATCTCGACAACGACGGCTGGGAAGATCTCGTGGTCACGGCCCTTACCCATCAGACTTTCCCCGTGTTCCGCAATCTGGGCAAGGGACAGTTCCGCGACATTACTTACCCCAGCCAGTCCGGAGTCATCAGCGCGTCGCTAAGCGGTTGGAGTACGGGTGCCTTCGACTTCGACAACGATGGATGGAAAGACGTGTACGTAGCCGCGGGCGACGTGCAGGACAACACCGAGCTAACGTCCAGCGGCAAAGCCCGGCAGCAGAATCTCCTCATGCTTAACGACGGTCACGGCGCGTTTCACGGCGTGCTGACCGGTTCTCCGGCGATGCACCGCGGGGCGGCGTTCGGAGACTTCGACAGGGATGGGCGTGTGGACGTCGTGGTCACCCGTCTGAACGAAACTCCGGTTCTGCTGCGCAACGTGATGGGCGCAGGGAACCATTGGCTCGCCCTGCAACTGATTGGCGAACGGAGTAACCGCGGCGGCATCGGCACGCGTGTGACAGTCCGAAGCGGTGAAGTAACTCAAGTGAACCGAGTCACCACTTCGACAGGCTATGCCTGTTCCAGCGAACTCACGGTACATTTTGGCCTTGGCCGCAGTACGCGAGTGGATGGTGTTGAAATCGAGTGGCCTTCCGGGGTGCGCCAAACTTTGACGGATGTTGCCAGCGACTCAATGCTGACGGTGCGCGAGCGTCTTCCCTAGCGATATTACAGGAATCGGGCTCTGCATCGATCCGCGCGCCACGCTGTCGCGCCATTCCCACGTTTCGGATGGAAGCGAAACCCGCCCAGGGGGTGCGTTCGGCCGGCGACGTATTCAACCTGGGAGGAAACGATCGGGGCGGGGACAACCGTCATCGGCCGGAAAGGGTGTGCAACAAACCTCAGTTTTCTGCACAGGCACTACCAGACCTGCAACGCGGAGTTCGACCCACCATCCGCTCAATCGCGTACTTCCGTCCACCTTATTTGTCTCGTTCGACGCCTTTTGCATTTACGGATTGGTACGCCGTGACAAAACGTGCAGCCAGTTCATCCACCGAATCCAAGCACGCGCGCTTCACCTGCTTCGTGTCCGCCAGCACCACAGTTCCGACTTCCCACGTCTGCGTCGCAGTTTTCAAATTGCTGTCGCGCACCAGCGTGACTGGCTGGTAGAGAGCAATGCTGGCTGCGATTGCGAACGGCCCCCGCGCTGCCCGGACAGACATCAGGCGCAATCCAACGAACTCCCTGCTCGCCGGATCGACCTTGAGACCGGCGTCCCGGAGTCGCTCTTCCAGGCGGTCCCGAAGTCCATCGGCGGTCGCACCCTGATTTTGAATCTCCGGAGCGACCGGGTCGATCACTACGCTGAAGGCCTTTACCCCGCGCAGCGTTGCGCGGTCCAGTGCGGCATCGCCCGCGCCGCCAACCGGCAGTGCGAGAGCTACCATTAGTACCCACACTCTCCTGGTCATGCCTAGATCTTATGCGGCAGACACTCCCGGCGTCAGTGGCCGAACGTACGCACGCCGTAAGCACCAGTGTCAGACGCCGC
Source organism: Candidatus Solibacter sp. (assembly GCA_039932635.1). Classification (GTDB taxonomy): domain Bacteria; phylum Acidobacteriota; class Terriglobia; order Bryobacterales; family Bryobacteraceae; genus Solibacter. Next base: position 3,214 of record JBDTPR010000057.1, on the reverse strand, counting down.
CTCGGGGTTAGCGGGGAATAAGGCTGTACGTGTGACCCCAAATGGCCTTGTCGCCGAGAGGCGCCGGAGATCACGATCTCCACGCGACGCTTGGCGAGCCGGCCGGATACCGTGGCCGTCGTAGTCAGCAGCCGGGTGGCGCCCAAACCTTGTCCATAAAAGAGATGCCGAGGACAGTCCGGCGCGTGCGCGTGTATCGCGGACTTCGTAAGCGCGCCTTAGCGCGACTGGCGCCGAGTCGGCGCTATCGGTGTTGCCCTCCACGGCTATGCGAAGGGGCGTGTCTTCCTGGCGATGGATGCGGCGCTGGCCCAGGTCGGTGGATAGCCGCGCAGCGACTCGCGCCAGACGGTTTGTATAGTCGGAGCGCAACACGGAGCCGTTAATCGCTGATTCGGTATTGGGGCGCGCGCGCGACCGGGAGCCGCATCACGACTCGTGGGAATCCGTGGGCTGCACTGGTTGGATGCGGGGCCGTGGGCCAATCCCGTGGAAGTTCTTGCCGTCGCTCGCCTCTGCGCCCTGGAACCCATCACGATCTTGAATCGATGCCACCACTTTCACGGATTTGTCTATCAGCACGACCGGTTCAATTCGGACAAAAGAGCATCAAGGCATCGGTGCGGCCGCGCTACGGTTAAGCCGCGATCTGTTCGCGCTGCCATCAGTTGGCGCCTGGTTACGACCAATTCTGCGAGCGGCGCTTCGATTATGACCATTATGGCGAGCGGACCGTTCACCTGGACGGCTGCGATGAAGCGGAAGCGGCGCGGTCCAAGCGGGCGACAATCAAAGTAAGGCCTTTGGCTTCTCAGAAACTGTTGCATGTGACAATTCCGCTGTACAAAAAGGCCATTTCTGTCCAAATTCGTTGGACGCATTGCAATAAAACCAATAACATCCAATGTTGTCAATACCGTGCTCTGATCCGAATCATACCTGAGGAGCCAAACCATTTTTACCCGGATTTGCTTTCCCCACCTGTTAACGTCAGCGCCCTTCGTGAGCCTGCACGAACCGGTCGCCTTTTCCTCTACATAGCCAATGAGTTGCGGGGCGGCGTCTCTCTTCGCGCGCGGTCGCGGTGAGTGGCGCAGTACAATTTTCGGCGGTCCCCTCCGCCGTTTTTCTCCCGTGTTGGCCGGAGAAATGCGTGGCGGTTAACGCCGACGCACAGATTGCTCGACAAGATGCGCGCTTTCCGAAACTTGCAGGCATTTCCATTGAGCACTACTCCGCAACCGGGGTGAACCAGGGTCGGCGTTACGCCGTTGTACCCGAAAGGGGATGTGACAAAACGATCCTTCACTTTCGGAAACCGTCGCGCCGGGTTAACAGCGCCTTGCCCTATGATGGAGTGGTGACATCGCCGAAACCGGGAGGATGATCCGCGGACGGACCGGCCTGCCGCACCGCTCCGAACGCCCGTTCGCTGCGCCATCTACAGGATACTGGCGAACTCGCCGGTTAAGACTTCCTGGCGCGTGTATGCTTCCGGACGCTTTCCCCGGTTGCCGGTGCAGTGGTAGTACAAACTGACCCTTTTTCAACTCACCGGCCAGGAAGCAGCCGCAATGGCCGCACTTCATCAGCCCCGTGAAAGCGAAATCATGCTTGCCCTTCCGGGTCTTGTTCTCCGCTCGGGCATTCAGTAGTTCCCGGACCCGCTGCCAAGACTCGCGGGTGACCAGTGGTTCGTGCGTGCCGGTGTAGGTGGTGCCATCCCAGTCGAAATCACCCATGTACAACCGCTTGCCTTGCGCCGATGCAGGTGTAGAGAACCGGACTGACAGGGATCGGTCCTGGTCGAGATAGTGAGCACACCTCGACAGAGGCACGTATAAGGGGACCTACTTCTATCTGTATGTGATCCTCGACATTTTCAGCCGCTACGTTACGGGTTGGATGATCGCGTACAAGGAAAACGCCGAACTGGCCAAGCAGTTCATCGAGGAGGCGATAGGCAAGCAGCAGATTCCCGCCGGCCAACTCACCATCCATGCCGACCGCGGCCGGGTCATGAAGTCCAAGCCGGTGGCCTTTCTGATGGCCGACCTGGGTGTCACCAAGAGCCACAGCCGACCTAATGTTTCCGACGACAATCCGTATTCGAAAGCCAGTTCCGAACCATGAAGTACCGCCCGGAGTTCCCCGATCACTTCGCCTGCATCCAGGACAGCCGGGCCTTCTGTCAGGAGTTCTTCCAGTGGTACAACGAAGAGCATCACCACTCCGGCATCGCCCTACTCACCCCTGTCGTGTTCATTTCGGTGAGACCCAGACCGTCCTGGCCCACCGACAGATCGTGCTCGATGCGGCGTATCAAGCGCACCCCGATCGCTTCGTCCGACGACCGCCCAAACCGATCCAACTGCACCCGGAGGTTTGGATCAACAAGCCGGTATCATCCGGCCAAAATACAAAGGAAGATACTCACTAAACTCCCATGCTGGGTGTCTCAAACTGCTGGACACGCGCCGCTGCGCCACTGGTACGCCCCCGCAAGGCCAATATCTAGTGATAGATTCTGGACCATACACCGCCCGTGTCCCGCAGTTGCTACCTAAGGTGCACATAGGCAGCGACACACTGCGGGGTACAGGATGGAATTAGCTCACTCCGCTCGTGTCTGCTACGCAAACGGACCGCAGGATAGCTACTTTGACGTGCTCACTCACGTCCATAACGCAACACCCGGAGTACAGAACCATACGGCCCCTCACCAATGGTCGATAAGCATTCTATGAAGTGGTTGCTCTGGCTCAGCTGCGCACTATCGGTGGGCCAGGCATACGCCGTGGCGCCGTTACCGAGCCAGTTTGTGTTGGATGTCTTCGGGACAAAGGCCGGGCTGCCCGAGGAGACGATCTTCTCGGCGGTTCAGACGGACGATGGCTATCTTTGGCTTGCAACCGCCAATGGCATCGTCCGGTACGACGGGAGTTCATTCCAGGCTCACCATCCCCGGCGAGACCTCGGCGGACCATTCACGCAGGTGGTCTACCGAATCGGGCGCGGTTCGCGCAACAGTCTGTGGGCCTACTCGTTTTCGCACGGCTTGGTTCGCTATGAAAAAGGCGTATTTCGGCCAGGGCCGAAATACCCTCAGCCCTGTACTGTCCAGAATATACAAGAGGATGGCGACGCCACATTGGTTGTTTGTGACGAAAGGGCGCTGCGAATCGTAGGAGATAGGGTAGACGAGTTGACCAGG
>JBDTPR010000056.1:0-16673 GCA_039932635.1 Candidatus Solibacter sp. | reverse complement strand
CGGAATTGGAGCCCGACGACATCGCGGCCGCGGGCTCCGGCATCCACTTCGGCAAAGGCTGGTTCGCCACCGAGCCCTATCACGAGGGGCGGCCTTCGCGCTGGATCGAGAAGCGCGCGCTCCTGCTGCTCGATGTGCCCAAGGGCGGCGGCGTGCTCGAGATGGATGTCGAGCAGGGGCCCGGCGTATTCCCGGGCGGCGAACGCTTGCACGCGCGCGACGCCGACGGCGCCGCATTCGCCGCGTGGACCATCGAAGGCCGCACCACCGTACGCGTGCTGGTGCCGGAGCGTCGCGATGGCGCCATGCAGCGCCTCGAACTCTACGTGCCGGGCGGAGGTGGCACGCTGCTCCACGATCCGCGCGTGCTCAATTTCCTCTTCGTTCGCGTGGCCTGGGTCGACGCATCGGCGTCGCAAGCCAACCCGCAAGCCGAGAGCGAACTGGCCCTCGTCGCGATCGTAGAGAGTAGCAGCGGCTCGCTGGACGCTGCGTCCCACGCCAAGGCGCTGAAGCTGCTCGCCGAGTCCGGCGGCGATGTCTTCGCCACCGGCGTGGAAGGCGGCGGCCCCGGCTGGCATGCACTGGAACAGTATGGGCACATCAAGCTCCGCTGGGTGGCTGACGATGCCTTGCTCACCACGTGGAAGGCGGAGGGCACGTGCCTCCTCGCGCTGCTGGTGGAACCCGGTCCCGGGGTCGAGTACCGGCCCTTCGAGTTGCAGGCCAAGGACAGAGCGGGCAATGTGGTGGCGAGCGCGCGTGTCGCGGGCTTGACCTACCTGGAACTGCCTCTGGCGCTGCCCGTCGGCGACGGCGAATGGCGCCTCGGCGCGACCGGCGGCGGCACGCTGATCAGCGAGGATCCGCGCCTCCTGAATTTCCGCGTCTACGCCTGCGGGCTGACCGACCCTGACGACACCGGCCGCGCGGCGCCCACCTGGCGCGGCATTCGCATGCACACCGGCCCTCCGGTTTGGGATTTCTTCTGGCAGGTGCGCCGCCAGGAGCCTGAATTGGCGTTGATCGGAAAGCCCGTCGCGCTGCACTGCAACGCCTGTGGAGATTTCACCTTGATGTCGCGCGACGACTGGTTCGAGATTCGCGGCTATGCCGAGTTGGATCAGTTCTCGATGCACCTCGATTCGATTCTCTGCTACGTCGCGCAGTACTCGGGCATCACCGAAGAGATCCTCGATGAGCCGATGCGCATTTATCACATCGAGCACGGTGCGGGATCTGGGTGGACCCCCGAAGGCGAAAGTGAAATGTATCTGCGCATCGCCCGCAAAGGCATCCCCACCATCTCCTTCGATCAGCTCGTGGGCCTCATCGGGCAAATGCGCCTGCTGCACGCGCCGGTGATTTTCAATCTCGATGATTGGGGCATGGAAACCGACGAGTTGCCGGAGACTGCGTGCCAGTGAGCGGCGTTTACTTGTCCGTCGCGCTGGCCGATGCACCCGGCGCCGAAGCCACGCGCGCGGCGTGGACGGCAGGCCTGCTCGTGCCTTCGGAAGTGGTCGTCGCGCCATCGCGCAATGCGGCCATCCGCCAGGCCACCGGCGAGTTTATTGTGGCGACGAAGGCCGGCGTACTTCCTTCCATAGAAGTCATCGCGCTCGCCAATGCGCGCGCCTTGGACGCTAGCGCCTTCTATCGCGCGGACCTGCTCGAAGTGTCGGAGGGCGTGCGCCGATTGTGGACCCGCGAGGGTTGTGCGCGCGTGTCGGCCGATGGCATACGGTTGCCCGAGGATCAGGATATTTTTCCCGCCGATGGCAGCGTGCGCTTAGGCAAAGGCTGGTTTCCCCTGGAGAGCGACGCCCCCTATCGATGGCTCGAATCGACGGCGGAGTTCGAGATCGTGCGGCCGGATTGGGCGCTCCCCGAGCTATTGCTCGATGTGGAGTCTGGCCCGAGCGCCGGCGGTCCACTGGCGCTGGAAGTCGTGAATGACTCAGGCGCAGTGCTGCTGGCAGCGACCGTCGAAGGACGCAGCCGCCTGCGGCTCCCGGTGTCTTCATCGCGCGAGCGGCTGACGCTGCGCGTCGCCGGCGGGCGACTGCCCCTAGACACCGACTTGCGCCTACTGAACTTGCGCGTGTGGGATTTGCGATGGCGCAGCCCCTGGGAGGGCGGTACAGCGGGCGGACCGCGCATCATCCTGCAAGGCGCGGCGTTTCCAGGTAAGCATCTGGATGTGCGCCACCTCGAGGTGTCGGATTTGGGCGGGGGCGAGTTCTCGCTGTCCTTGCGCTATCGGATGACCACGGAAGCCCCGGTGGAAGCTGCGGAGCCGGCTCGCGATTGGGGCGCTCCCTCAACCCTGCCTGCGTCGGAGTTCCTCCACTCGAATGCCGCGGAGGAGTTCGTTCTGATGTCGCGAGCGTGGTGGCTAAACTTGCGCGGTTGGCCCGAGATTCGGCTCGCCGCGCAGTTTGTGGAGACCCTGTTCTGCTACGCAGCGCACTATGCGGGCTTGCGCGAAGTGATACTCGCGGAGCCCTTCCAATGCACAACTCGGGACGTGCCCAACACGGAAGGGCCGATCGATGAATCTCGCGTGCGCGGCTGGGTGACGCAGATGCGGCGCCTCGGCGCGCCCATGATTCTCAACCGGGGCGACTGGGGCAAGTAGGCAACATCGCGTAGGAATCCGTGTCCATCCGTGGCCCATTCAACCCCTTACCGCCGCACCACCCGCATCCCATCGCGAGCCACCCGCCACGAGTACACCGAGCCCCCCGCCGCCGGATCGTGCGCCGCCAAGAACTCCCTCAACTCCACCGCTGCCCGCGGACTCTTCGCCAGCATAATCATGAACCCGCCGCCCCCCGCGCCCGCCAATTTCGCCCCATGCAAATAGGGACGCGCCGCATCCAGCAGTCCGTTAATCGGTGCGTTCGCCGTATTCGGATCCAGCGCCTTATTCAATTCCCAGTGCCGGTCCAACAGCCTTCCCAGGTGCGCCCACTCGCCATCCTGAATCGCGTAGACCATCTCCATCGCCAGCGTCTTGATCGAATGCAGCACCTGCACACAAGCCGTCTCCCGCGCCAGATACCGCCCCACCACCTGCCGCAGCAGATCGCGCGCCACACGCTGAATCCCGGTGTAATACAGCACCACCAAATCCTCGAATTCCGCCTGCCGTTCCGCCGTCCACAACAGCGGCTGCACCCGAATCCTTTGCCGCAGTCCAGGACCCGTCACCGAAAGTTTCGCCCCCGGAAAAATCCCGCCCGCCTGATCCTGCCAGCCACCGCCGGTCGTCATGCGCTGCTCCAGATCCATCACGTGCTCGGATAGCCTCTGATCGTCCAACGGCCGCCCCAGCATCTCCGCGATCGCCCTCAAGATCACCGCCGACACGATGCTGCTCGTCCCCAGCCCGCTCCCCATCGGCAACGCCACCGCCGTGCGAATCTCGATCCCGCCGCCCATTCGCTCCAGCACCTGCATCAACTCCCCGTCCCCCGTCAACAGCCCGTGCATGCACAGCGCCGTCCGCGGAATCGAGAACGGATCTCCCGGCCGCGGCGCCTGCCCCAACTCTTCGCGCGTGCCATACTCCGTCGTCACACCGTCCTCATCGGAGATGCAGCGCACCACAGGCTCCGTCAGCCGCCGGATCGTCGTGCGAATCGGATGCGCCCCATTCAGCAGCACCCCGACATTCAACACCGTCCCGCCCCAATCCAAGCAGAACGGCGGAGTGTCGCTCCACCCGCCACCCAGATCGATGCGCGCCGGACCTTCCACCGTCACTTCGTTCGCGACCCACGCGCCCGCCTCCGCCCGTGGACTCGCGAAGTTGCCCTTCCGCACCGCCTGCTCCACCAGGTGGAAAGCCGCCGCGCGCGCTTCGCCCGCCTCGTTCAGCAGCCCCGCCTGCCCGAAGAACAGGTTGGCCGCATAGTAGCGGCTGGCCGCTTCTGTAGGCGTCGCTCCTTCCAATTCCTTCGCCCGCGCGCACAATGCGGTGCCCGTTTCGCTCAAGGCCGCGATCCCCGGCGCATTCGCCAGCAGCGGCCGTATGTCCGCGCCCGAGTCCACCAGCGAGAGCGCCAGAATCCGCCACGTCGCCTGCATGCGCCGCGACCGCGCCGCTTCCAATTCCGCGCCATCCGCCCACTGCGCGCCGCTGCCCAGCGACAACCGCTCGCGTGCGCGCCACTGCGCCACCGAATAGTCCAGCGACATGCTCAGCATCCAGCGCGCGCAGGCCCACGCCTCGTTCACTGCGGCCACCGGAAACAGGCGCGCATTCCATAGCGTCCACGCCTCGCGCGCCAGGCCGGGCCATACCTCTTCCGCGCTCAAGCCCAGCGCCTCCACGGCCTCCAGCAGCGGACGCCCGAACCACGTCGCAGTGCCGCGCTCCACGCTCAGCTTGGCATCGTCCTCCACCCCGTACACGCGGATCACTACGCCGCGCTGCCCGTCCGCCAGTTCCACCGGCAGTTGATGCACCACCGTGTCCGCCGGAATATCCACCTCGCCCGTGATGCCGTCCAACCCGTGCAGCACACTGCCCGACGCCGCGCTCACGTGTGCCGCCACGTTGCACTCGATCACCACTGTGTGGCTGCCCAAATCCGCGCCGCCCGAGAGCACGCTATCGCTCACCACGCCCGCCGACCGCACGCCCGGCTGCCGCGTCGTCCCCAGCCGCTGCTGTACCGCGTACAAATCGCCCAGCACCGTCTCGCTCGTCATCAACTCGCGGAACAGCGCCGTGGTGCCGATATGCGTGAAATCGCCCGAGACCACCGAGCACCAGAACGGCACGTCCCTCAACCCATCCGCCAGCGCATGCAGCGCCGCGCTATCCTGCGCACCCGGCGTCCACTGCCCCGTCAACGCCATGGTGAAGTGCTCGTACAAATCGATGGCGGCCGGCTTACCTTCGCGCGCCATGGATTCCTCGATGATGCCCGCTCCCAATTGCAGCGCGCCGTCGCGCTGTGTCACGCCGGCCAGTTCCGTCAACCGCGCCGCAGTCTCGGGAGCGAAGCGGATCAGGCCGGTATCGAGCGCCACCTGATCGCCCTTGAGCAGCCCTCCCGACGCGCTCAGTTGCGCCAGCGATGGCTTCTGCAGGAACGCATAAATCCTGCCCGATTCGTTGGTCACGTACACGCCGTGCTGCGTGCCCGTCACCGCCGGCTGCCGCATCGCCACACCGCTCACGCCCGGCCGGCTCCAATCCACTTCCGCCGCGTCGAACGTCAGGATCACGTCGCCCGAACCCACCACCAGCCCACACGGCAGCCGCTCCACCCAAGCCGTGGAGAGCGCCATCATCTCGTCGAATACCGTGCTGGCCTCGCCCCACGGCGTGGCCACCGGCACCGCGCTGAAAAGTTTTCCGGAGAGTGAGTACTGCGGCAGGCGTCGCGAATCGCCGCCCGCGTGAATCATCAGCACGCGCTGCGTATTCCACCAAGCAGCCAGGTCCACCTGACCGCCGCTCTTGAGCAGCGTCTCGGACATCAGCACGCGCAGCGCATTCAAAGTCGCGCCGCCGCTGCCGATGCGCTGATCGTCAAGGTCCGGCGCCACCAGGTACATTGCGGCTGGAATCTTGCCGCCCTCCTGCCGCCGCTGGATCTCCCATTTGTACCGGTCAGCCTGCCGCTTCGAACTCGCGGTCAGAATCACCGCGGTCCACCACGCCGGTGCGAAAGCCGTATTTGCCACGCGGGCCGCATACAGTTGCCGCGCTTTCGCCGCTACTGCCGCAAGGCCCGACGGCCCCTCCATATGCTCGGTCTCCGTCATGGCTTCTCGACGATGAAGTCCTCAATCGCCAGGCAATCGATCCCCGACGCATAAAACGTCTTCAGCGCATCTGCCGGGCTGCTCACAATCGGCTCGCCGCGCAGATTGAAGCTCGTGTTGATCAACACCGGCACGCGGGTCAACGCCTCGAACTCTCGTAGGATCGCATACAGGTAACCGTTCTGCTCTTCGTTTACCGTCTGCACCCTACTGGTCAAATCGGCGTGCACCACCGCGGCGGTCTCCTGCGGACGCAGCGCCTTGTGCGTGTACAGCATGTAAGGGCTCGCCGCCATTCCCAGCGTCTCAAAATACTCGCCGTAATGCTGTTCCATTACTACCGGAGCGAAGGGACGAAACTCCTCGCGAAATTTGATCTTCGCGTTCAAGTGGTCCTTCATCTCGGCCCGTCGTGGATCGGCCAGAATACTGCGCGCGCCCAGAGCCCTCGGACCCCATTCGTCGCGCCCATGCACAATCGCCACCACGTCACCATTCGCCAGGCGGCGTGCCAGGTGTGCCGCCGTATTCGAAGGTCGGGAAAATGCCACGCCGCGTTCCCTCAGCGTCTGCTCGATCGCCGGCGACCCAAAACTTACCCCCAGGTAAGGTGTGAACTCGGGACGCAGCACGCTGCCTTCGGGCATGGCCTGTGCCGCCTCGTACAACGCTGCGCCCAGCGCTCCGCCGGCATCGCCTGCCGCCGGGTGTATATACATTTGTATGCCGAACTCGCGAATCAGGCGCGCATTGCACGTGCAGTTCAACGCCACCCCGCCAGCCAGGCAAACATTCTTCGTGGGGTAGCGTTTCAGCATCGCGCCCAACAGATTGCTCGCCGCCATTTCCAGGGCCTGCTGCACGCTGGCCGCCAGGTCGCAGTGCGCCTGCGTCATCGCCTCCTGCGAACTCCGCGGCGGCACTCCCAGGTGGTCGATCAACCGGTCGCGATAGTGCCGTTCGATGTCGCAGAAGTTGAAGAAGTCCAGGTTCAATCGGAAGGTGCCGTCTTCCTCCAGCAGCAGGATCTTCCCCAAAATGCGATTCAGCATGGTCGGCTTGCCGTAGGGAGCCAGCCCCATCACCTTGTACTCGCCCTCGTTCACTTCGAAGCCCAGATACTGCGTGAACACCGAATAAAACAACCCCAACGAATCCGGGAAGTTGATCGAGAGCACCCGTTCCAATCGATTGCCCTGACCCAGGAAAACCGCGGCGCTCTCTGCTTCGCCGACGCCATCCAGCGTCAGCACCAGAGCATTCTCGAAGGGCGAAGTGTAGAACGACGAAGCGGCGTGCGACTGATGATGATTCCCGGTCACCACGTCGCGAAAGCCAAATTCCTGTCGCAGGAAATCGGCCACCGGATACTTGTTCTTCAGATAGCCGGGGATGCCCACTTCCCGCAACAGGCGGCTCTCAGGCCAGAAGCGTTTGGCCTGATCTTCCAACCGTCGCAGCTTCAAGCCGGGGTCTTCATAAAACACCACGCGATCCACATCCGCCGCGCGCCACCCATTGTGCGCCAACGCCGCCGAGATCGCCAGGCGAGGCAGCGAAGCATCATGCTTGCACCGGCTCAAGCGCTCTTCATGAATCGCAAACGTAATCCGCCCGTCATCCAGCGAAGCCACCGCCGCATCATGATAGAAGCAGGAAACCCCCAGGATCTTACTCATTGTCCCTGTGCCCATCAGAGCCGCGACCGTGAGGGAGCGCCCTCCGGATTCGCCGCATGCCGCATTGTGGGGCAGACTTTAGTCTGCGTACCGACTTCAGTCGGTACACCGGCCGCAGGCCGGAGTCTGCCTCACGCCTCACCAGAGAGGGTACACTTTCGTCCCCGGCAACTGAGGCACGACCGCCGTATGGGGCATCGCCATCGCCACCGCCCGGAAACGTACCTGCATAGCCGGGGCCGTGCGTTTCGGCAAGCGAGGTTCCAAAGCCTCACGCGCCACCGCCGCCAGCTTCCCATAAATCTCGGGCACCGGATGGCACGGGTCGAAGAACCCTGCCGCCAGCACCTCCGGGTCGCCCGGGCGATAGGCCTCAAACAGATCGATCAAAATCGCGCCGAACGCCTTGCAGTACCGTCGTACGAAGGCGTTGTAGCGCAATAGCCCGGTATAAATCTCACGAGTCGTCTCCGCATTCGTGGGCCACGATCCCCACCCCGCAAAGGGCTTCCCTTTCGCGCCATTCGCAATCCAGCCATCGATGCCGTGTTCGCAGGCGTACTCATCGATTCCCGCGGGCAGCGTGCAGAATGCCGTCTTGTGATCTTTACCGCAGAAGGAGTCGAAAACTTCGTTCCAGTACACTTCGTCGTGCCGGTTGTAAGCCAGATTATGCCAACTCCCAGTCACGATCACCGCCTCGAATTTCACCTTCGCCCGCAACTCCGCGTAGCGCTCCTGCATCCGTGTGAAGTCGTGCCCTTCCACCGCTGTGAGCAATGCCTGATAACCTGGAATATCCAGGTGAAACGGCCAGGCGTCGGTCTCCGATCCGAAGCTCGCAGAATCTCCGAAGATGCCAAGCGTCGTCAGCGCCGGGTCCAGTTCCTCGCCCTTGCAACCTAATGAGTTGATGCGCATCGTCAGCCGGTCGCCCACCCACACTTCGGTATCAGGTATGAGCAGCCCGTTGCGATAGTTGAGAAAATTGATCTGGAAGTCTACGTAGTCGGCAAACTTCGCGCCGTCCGGGTAGAGTACGTGACGATGCATCTAAGGTCTTTGTACCATGAGTCACTATACTAGTGCGAGTCGGCCGGGCCTCGTGGAACGTGCACAGTACTGACCGGGAAGTCATTTTGAGAGTTGCTAACATTCGGAATACGCAAAGCTCCATGCTGGACAGGCCCTACATTTCGGTGATCGCGGTAGGGCGCTCTAACGCCGCCAACCTCGCTTTCACAACCCACTGGAATGCGTCAGCGCAGCAGTACGGGCTCTCGTCCGAGGTACTAATAGCGCCTCCCCCCGGACGCAACGCGGCCATGCGGCAGGCCCGCGGCGAGTTCGTCTTGTGCACCCGCGCCGATGCGGAATTTTCGTCCGAACTCATCCAATTCCTGGCAACGCGTCAACTCCGCGAAGACCGCCTCTATCGCCTCGACTGCCACATGCAGGGCCCTGACTTCACCGCCCTGCGAACCCGCGAGGGCACTTTCCGCCTCACCGCCGAAGGCCTGCGCGAGAATGCCGCCCGCGACATCGCTCCCGGCAATTCCGGCATCCACTTCGGCGAAGGCTGGTTTCCCCCCGAAGGCGCACCGGAAGCCTTTCGCTGGATGGAGAACCGCGCCGAAATCCTGCTGCAAGGCGGCGGCGCCGTGGAGTTGGAAGTCGAGCCCGGCCCCGGCGCGGGCCCCTTGGCCCAAACGCTCCGCGTGCTCGACCGGCGTGGCGTCACCGTCGCGGAGTTTGCCCTTCGCGGGCGCGCTGTACTCCGCCTGTGGCTGCCGGCCGACGCCGGCGGCTTCCGCCTGGAGACCCCCGACGGCGGCCGCGCATTGGCCGGCGATCTGCGCATCCTGAATCTGCGCTGCCTGCGTTGCGAACGCGTCTCGCCCCCCACACCTGCGGTTGAGCCGCGCAGCCTGGAGAGCATGCAGCCCACACTCCTACGCCTGCTGTCCAAAGGCGGCTGGCTGCAACTCCCCGCCACCATGAGCCTGCTCAACCCCACGGGTTCCGGCGTCTTCGGCCCCGGCATCGAGTATTGGGGCGAAGGTTGGCACCGGCTGGAGCAGTCGGGTAGCGAACAGTTCCACTGGGTGGATCGCGACGCCGAACTGGTAGTGCGTATACCCGCTGAGCCGCAGGACCTCTGCCTCCTGGTGGAACCGGGCCCGAGCCTGCACGGCCAGCCGTTCGAACTCGTCGTCCGCCTGGCTGGAGGAACCGAGATCGCGCGCGCGAAAATAAATGGTGTGACCCCGCTACGTCTGCCGCTCCCCTTCGCCCCGGGCTCCGCAGCCAGGTTGCTGCTGTCCCCCGACCGTGTGGGCGACCCACTCCTGCCTGGCGATCGGCGCGTGCTCAATTTCCGCGTCTTCGCTTGCGCCTGCCGCACCTCCGCTCGTCCCTCCGCCGAAATCGTGCACGCCGCGGCGTGGCCGGCGGTCAGAGTTCGCGAGACGCCCGCGGCCATCGATTGGGTGGAGCGCCTGGCGCCCGCGCAAGCCCAACTCCAGGAGATCGGCAAGCCTGCCTTCCTCCACGTCAACGGCTGCGACTTCATCCTGCTCTCGCGCCGCCGCTGGCTCGAACTGCGCGGCTTTCCCGAGACCGGCGACCTGCCGGAATTCATGGAGGCCCTGCTCTGCTACGCCGCGCACTTCGCCGGCGCCGAAGAGGAAGTACTGCGCCTCCCGCTGCGTATGACGCGCCCCTGGGATGAGAACGAACCCACTCCACTTGACGACGAGCTGATCTGGATGATTACCCAGATGCGGCGCCTGCGGAGTCCGGTCATCGTGAACGGGGAAGGCTGGGGCCGTGAGTAATACCCCGTATCTCTCCTTAGTCCTCGCCGCGCGCAACGATGACCACGGCGGCAACATGCTGGGCCGCATGCAGGCGTTCGTGGACTCGTGGATGTTTCAAGCCGCGCGCTATAACCTCGACTCCGAAATTGTGGTGGTGGAATGGAACCCGCCGCCCGGCCGTCCGCGCTTGAAAGACGAGTTGCGCTGGCCCGCCCACCCTTCGCCCTGCGACGTCCGCTTCATTGAGGTGCCGCGAGAGGTCCATGATCGCTTCGAGCATTCGGACGTCATTCCACTGCACCAGATGATCGCCAAGAACGTGGGCATCCGCCGTGCGCGCGGAGAGTTTGTGATGGTCACCAATCTGGACATCATCTGTTCGCCCGCCCTCATGCAATTCCTGGCCGGCCGCAAGCTCGAGCGCGGCGTGATGTATCGCCTCGACCGCACCGACATCGCCAACAATCTGCCGGACGGCGGCAAGGTCGATGACCTGATCGAGTTCTGCGAACGCAATATGCTGCGCGTGTTCGCCCGCGAGGGCATGCTCGATGGCGAATCGCTGCCGCCGGAGATCGACCACGACATATTCGCCAAGGAGTCGGGCCTCCGCCCGGGCGCCGGCTGGCATGATATCGAGCACAGCGATTACGACGCCTACCGCTGGACCGAAGCTGAGGCGGAGTTCGGCTTCGAACGGCCCCGCGGCGCAGCCCCGCGGCTGGTGATGGATCTGGAAGCCGGGCCGAGCGCGGGCGAAGCTCCGGTGACGCTTGAGTTCATCGACCCTTCAGGCACGGTGGTAGCTGCCTCGCCGTTGACAGGGCGGGCGGTGATGCGGTTGCATTTTCCGCCTGAGCTGACATCCGGCCGGCTGGTGCTGAGGGTCCGTGGACGCGGCCTCCCCCTGATTCGCGATCCCCGGATTTTGAACCTGCGCGTACTCGGGATGGAGTGGGAACCGGCGCCGGACTGGATGCAAAGCGCGGCAGTGCCGGCGGAGAGCAATGGCCCGGCGGAGCCCGAGGTGCGGGTGCTCTCCACCGGAGCACGGCAAATTCAATTCGTCGTGCGGCCGGCGCCGGGCGAGTCGTTACGCAAGATCGAGGTGGCTGTGCACGATGCGGCGGGCAATGCAATATTGCAAGCGGCGGAACATACTCAATCGGGCGGGCATCTGATCACACTCAACCTCGATTTCGAAGGGAACGACGGCGCGCGCACTACCTCGCCGTGGCTGCTCGAGACCGTGCGCGCCATGCCAGCCTCCGACTGGCCGGCGTCCTATCACTCGCTCAATCCCCGTGCGCAAGCCATCCCGCGTGCGGCCTATCTGCACACCCATGCCTGCGGCGACTTCACCCTGCTCTCGCGCGACGACTGGTTCGCGCTGCGCGCCTATGCCGAATTCACCATCTGGCCAATGCACGTGGACGCGCTGTTCTGCTACTCGGCCTTCCATGCGGGCCTGCGCGAAGAGGTCCTGCGCGATCCGCTGCGCATTTACCACATCGAACACGGCGCCGCGGCGGGGTGGACCCCCGAGGGCGAACATACGCGGCTCGCGCGCCTGCAGTCGAAAGGCCTGAGCGAGTTGCAGTTCTCCGAGGTTACCCAGTGGATCAACCTGATGCGCCGCTTCAATGCGCCGCTGATTTTCACGCTGGAACAATGGGGCCTCGCCGATCTCGATCTGCCGGAGACCAGGGTCTGAGCTCCATGGCGTTCGAGCACAAGAAATCGATCCTGCTATTTGCCTGCTTCGTCTCCGTTCTCATCCTCCTCTCCGCCTGGTTCACGGAGCGCAACGGCGGTGTGGACGAGCCCGGTCTCCTGAACCCGCCTTACATGCTGAAGGAGTACGGCGTCCTGACGTTTCCTGCCTCTGCCTACGGTGGCTTGCACGATATCCCCGTGGTGATTCATCCACCCATGCACGTCGGTTGGATAGGGCTGCTGTGGCGCATGGGAATCCCGCCCTACTACGCGGAAGCTACGCCCACGGCCATACTCTTCCTGCTGGCGATTTTGATCGTCGTCTACAGCGGCTTTCCCGCGCCCGTCAAACTCGGTTGGCTCTTCGCCATTGGCTTCCTCGCCAGCAGCGGCGATACGCTGACGCTCTGTTTCGGCACCCGCCCGGAAGGCGAAGTGCACGCCACCTGGTTTTGCGGGTTGCTACTGCTCGAGTCGGGCCGTCTCGCCAATTGGAATCTCAGGCGCCTGTTTGCGGGAGCCTTCCTGCTCACCTGGGCGGCGGGCACTCACTACTACGCGGGCCCCGCTCTTCTCGGCGTAGTCGTGTACATGCTCTGGGCGCGGCGCAGTCTTAGCCCGGACGAAGTCAGGCGCCCCGTGCTTGCCATGATCGCGGGCGGTTGCCTTTACGGCATTCCCTATCTGGCGTTCTACATCCTGCCCTACTACAACGACATTCACCGCGCCATCAGCGGGTCCCAGGGCTCCGGCGGAATCGCACTCTCCATAGAACGCCACATGGCGATGTACAAGGACTGGGTGCAGGAGTTGTATCGCCCCCCGTTTATTCGCAAGGCAATGTCGCTGGGTATTCCGTTCTGGATCGTATCCACTGCACTGCTGGCGGCCGTTCGCAGCACTCGGGGAATCGCGTTGGCCTCGCTGCCGCTGCAACTTGGACTCTTCTTCTTCGCCTGGCACAAGATGCCCTATTATTTTGTCCACGAGTCCGTCCTGCTGATTGCGGCGCTGGCGATCGCTTTACTCGTGCTGGGCCAGAACTTGATTACTCGCTATCTGCCGAAACAGAGCCAATTCTACGTCCCCGCCGCGGCGGCGGCTTTGGGCTTCCTGCTCGTCTACGGCAGCCCCATGCTGGCGCAGGCGAACTTTTCGCTCCAGCAGCGCTTCCACGAAATCGAAGTCGCCCAGGCCGCCGGACGACGCATCATGGGCCCGAACGCGCGCATCGGCGGCCACTGGTGGTCGTGGCATGCCGCGGGCGCCGCACACTGGTTCGACATCGAGCACGACCTTTCCCTGAAAGCCACCCTTCTCGATCCCGACACCTATCTCTCTAACCTCGACGCCCTCGAAATCTCCTACGAGCCGGACGCGCAGAGCATCGTCAACGATTGGTACGCCGAGGGAAAACTCCATTTGCGCGGCTTCTTTTTCGGACAGTCCAACGTGCATCTGCGAACCCTGCAACTCAGCCCCGGTCCCAAGGCGCCGCTGCTGGGCTACGCCGTGCGCAACGACCAACTCTACCGCTTCAATGAAGACGCCGCCGGCGACCACGAGGTCCTATCGGCGATCTGCGCCGTGGGCGCCCGCGAAGATTGGAACAATCCCCGCGCCGGCCAGTTCTCCGCCGCGCTTGGACTTCCTCCCGACAGTGCGGGCCGCGCCATGTGGCTGGTCACGGTGCTCGCCCCGCGCGCCGACATGGCCCCCGCCGGCAGTGTCGGCCAGGGCTGCAGCGCGATTGCGCGCACTCGCGGTACGTTCGTCGCCGACGACCGCCGCGCCCTTGTGGAGTGGGCTCGCCACAACGATGCCCCGATCCATTTCTACCGCGACGTGGACGAAATGCCGGGCTACCGCGGAGTCGGATTGCCGCCCGAGGCGATCCCTCCGGCCGGGGCCGTACGCGTCGAAAACATCATCGACCTGAAGGGGATCTCGGCGACCAACGACGCTCGCCTGGAGCGGACTTCCGTCTTTCGCGTCACTACCGTGCGCGCGCCCGGAGGCTTTTCCGCCATCATTCCGGTGCGCAATGCCGAAACCATCGCCGGCCCGTGCTGGGTCGTTCTCAGAATCCGCGTGATCCGCGGCCGAGTGGGCTTCGGCGCCGGGGTGGAGGGCGGCGGTCTGATCGCCACCACGCCGGGCATCGCACCTTCCCCCGAACCGCAGACCGTTGCGCTCAAGGTCCCGGATTTCCGCGCCGTCCGCAGCATCATCGTCTTCAACCAGCAGTTGTATGCCGGCCAGGCAGACATTCTGGATGCCGCGGTTATGGTGTCCCCGCCGGGTAACGAGGGACCGCATTGAGGCTCCGCCAGATATCGGTCCTCGCCTTCGCCGGCTTTGTTGCGGTGCTGGTCTTGTTGTCCGCGTACTTCACCGAGCGGAACGGCCTCGTGGACGAACCCGGCTTTCTGAATCCGCCCTACATGCTGGCCCACTACGGCAAGCTCACCTTCCCGACTTACCCCAACGGTCTATTCTTCGATGTGCCCGTGGTAACTCACCCGCCGGTGCACGTGGCTTGGATCGGCTTGCTGTGGCGAATGGGTATGCGCCCCTACTATGCGGAGGCCACGCCGACCGTGCTGCTGTTCCTGCTGGCGATTCTCATCATCGCCGGCAGCGCCTTTCCGACCCCTGTGAAACTCGGCTGGCTGTTCTCCATCGGCTTCCTGGCCACCAGCGGCGAGACGCTCACCATGTGTTTCGGCACGCGGCCGGAAGGCGAATTGCTTGCGGCGTGGTTCTGCGGGTTGCTGCTGCTGGAATCGGGCCGCCTGGACAATTGGAAGCGCTGGCGGTTGTTCGCCGGTTCCCTCTTCCTGGTGTGGGCCGCGGGCACTCACTACTACGGGGTCCCCGCGCTGTTCGGCATCGCGGTGTACATGCTCTGGGCGGTGCGCAGCATGGGCTGGCCAGCGGCCAAGCCCACCGTTGTGGCCATGGGCGCGGGAGGCTGTGTGTACGGGCTTCCCTACCTGCTGTTCTACGTGCTGCCCTACTTCACGGATATCCGCGCGGCGATCCGTGGAAACCAGGGAGCGGGCGGAATCGGCCTCGCCATCCAACGCCACATGGCGATGTACAAGTATTGGGTTTTGGAGTCGTATCATCCCATCTTGATTCGTAAGGCCATGGCGCTGGGCGTTCCTTTCTGGGCGCTCTCCACGGCGCTGCTCGCTGCCGTCCGCACGACGCGCGGCATCGCCCTGGCGTCGCTGCCGCTGCAACTTGGGATCTTTTTCTTCGCGTGGCATAAGATGCCCTACTACATGGTCCACGAGTCTGTACTGTTCGCCGCGGCGCTCTCCGTGGCCCTGCTGGCGCTGGGCCACTTCCTGATCCACGCATACCTTCCGAAGCTGGAACCCATCTACGCCCCGGCGGCCGTGGCCGTGCTCTGTTTCTGCCTGATTTCGGGAAGCCCGATGCTGGCCCACGCCGATCTTTCGCTCCAGCCGCGCTTCAATGAGGTCGAGGTGGCACAAGCCGCGGGACGGCGCATCATGGGGCCGCATGCCCGAATCGGCGGCGTCTGGTGGGGCTGGCATAGCGCGGGCGCCGAACACTGGTACGACGTGGAGCGCGACCTGACGCTGAAGTACACGCTGTTCGACCCCGCGACTTACATCTCGAACCCGGATGCCTTCCAGATCTGCGCCGAATCCAGCGAGGGCAACGATCTCCACAAGTGGTACGCCGATGGCAGCCTCAAATTGCGCGGCTTCTTCTTCGGGCAATCCAATATGGCGCTGCGCTGCTTGCAACTCAGTCCGCGGCCCACGTCGCCGCTCGTGGGCTATGCCGAGTGGAACGATCAGCTCTACCGCTTCCAGGAGAATTCCAGCGGGGATTACGAAGTGCTCTCGGCGATCTGCCCAAGCGGCGTGCCCGACGATTGGCACAGCCCCTGGAACGGGTCGTTCTCATTCTCCGTTGGCCTGGCCAGCCCATCGATGCGACTGGTCACGGCGCTGGCGCCACTCGGTCGCGCGGGCCAGGGGTGTCGCACGATCGCGCGTACCCGCGGCAGCCTGCAGCGCGACGACCGCCGTGCGCTGGTGGAATGGGCGCGCCGCAACGATGCGCCGATACAGTTTCATCGGGGCCTCGACGAGATGCCCGGCTACAAGGGCATCGGGCTGCCTCCTGAAGCGATCGCGCCGCCGGACGCCGTCCGCGTCGAAAACATCGTGGACCTGAAAGCCATTGAGGCGGTGAATGGCGGACGCGTGGACCGTTCTTCAGGCGTTCGCGTCACCACCATCGCGCTGCCCGGTGCCTTTTCCGCGGCGCTACCGGTTCGCAATGCGCAGACGGTGGCCGGACCCTGCTGGGTGGTCCTCAAACTGCGCGTCCGGGAGGGCCGCGTGGGCTTCGCCGCGGCTGCCGAAGGCGGGCGACTGCTCGCTCAGACGCAGGGCATCGCACCCTCGCCCGAAGTGCAATCCGTGGCGCTGAAGGTGCTGGATTTCCGTGAGGCCCGCAGCGTCATCATTTATAACCAGAGTCAGTTTGGCGGGCAGGTCGACATCGTCGATGCCTCCGTTGTCGTGGTGCGTTAAGAGCCGAGATAAGTGGACCGCTCCCTCACGGTCGCGGCTCTGACTGGGGCGCGCGGTGCGATTGCGGCTCGCGGTGGCATTGGGGCCCG
>JBDTPR010000055.1:0-16766 GCA_039932635.1 Candidatus Solibacter sp. | reverse complement strand
TACAAATGTAAGAGCCCAGATGAACACGGCGAACGCCGTCGCCGGTTCCAGGCGAATGCCGAACAACTCGGTGAGCACCAGGACCGAGACAACCTGCATGCCGCCACCCACCCCGGGGATTTGGACCACCGAACCGAACGAGACAAACCCCATTAATATCAACACATCCACGAGACCGAGATCGATAACGCCCGCGAACGCCCTGGCCAGGCAGGCGTAACACAAGCAGA
The DNA here is from genome assembly GCA_039932635.1 of Candidatus Solibacter sp. GTDB lineage: Bacteria > Acidobacteriota > Terriglobia > Bryobacterales > Bryobacteraceae > Solibacter. The sequence continues at coordinate 16,536 of JBDTPR010000055.1, read as the reverse complement.
TTAGCAGCCATTCAAGGGCCGAGTAGAGCAGCACGATCACCAGTGCCGAATCGCTACGCATGGATTCGACTCCCTGGAAGAGAGCGTTGACGATCTTCTCGATTCCAGCGGCACGCCGTCCGGCGAACCGGTGGATGACGCGAAGCAGTCGCATGCGCAACGGTTCGGCAAAGTGGCGCAGGGAGAGCAGAATCAGCAGGACGAGTACGGCAAGGGCGCCGCCGACCTTGCCGCCGACCGAGAGTACCCAACCGAGATTGACGCCCACCCGCATGCCGGAGGATTGAACGCGGGAGAGGGCGAAGGCGAACAGAATCAGCGCCATCAGGAGGTCGAAGAGGCGTTCGAGGACCCAGGCGGCGAACTGCGAGGTGACGGGGACCTGTTCCTTGCGGGCGATCAGGTAGGGACGGACGAATTCGCCTGGGCGCCCGAACAGGGTAATGGCGGTGAAGCCCACGACGGTGGCAGACAGCAGGTTCCGGAATGAGGGATGGGGCTTCAGGGGCCGCAGGAAAACCGACCAGCGGAGCGCGCGGCCCAGGTAGGTGCCCAGCATGGGAATCAGGGAGATAGCCACCCAGCCCCAGTGGACGCCGGCGAAGGAGCGGCGGGCGAGCTCCCAATCGAAGAGCGGGTGCTCGAAAGTATGGGTGCGGAAAAACCAGAACGCCAGGGCGAAAGTCGCCGTAAGAGCGGCAATCCAAAGCCAGGTTTTCTTTGTTTGCTTCAAGATCTGGCGTGAAATCAGGTTTTCTCCACTGCGGGATTACGTATTTTGAGGGCCGGACCGGGTATTACCCGCCCTACTGGGCTAGCATACCGGAAAAATTGAACTTATCATGAAAAAGCCTCGTTTCTGTTTGTGGAAGACGAGAGCCATGGCAACCGCGACGCTAGCTTGGGAGCAATTTGGAGGAAACACCTCGAGCGGTGAGGTTGCCAGCCCGGTCCTAAACGTTTCCGGAGGCCGCAATCTGATCGACAGCTTGGAACACAGCCTCGTTTCCCGGTGCCTGAATGGCGATGAAGGCGCCTGGGAGGACCTCGTCCGCCAGCATACGCGGCAGGTGTATGGTTTGTGTTTCCGCTTTACCAATAGCGCGCAAGAAGCGCAGGATTTGACGCAGGACGTGTTCCTGCGGGTTTTCAAAACGATCAAGAGCTTTCGCAGCGACGAGGGCAGCTTCCACACCTGGCTGGCGCGCGTGACGCGCAATCTGTTGATCGACAACTATCGTCGGACTCGCCAGGAGCGCGTGACGGATTCGATCGAGGAACAGTTGCCGATGCTGGAAGAGGCGGGCGGCGCGGCTTCGGTGCGCCCCGACCATGCGCTGGCGGGACGCGAAGCCAGCGAGATTTTGCAGGCGACGCTGCAGAAGTTGTCGCCGGATTTGAGAGAAGCGGTTATTTTAAGAGATTTGCAGGAAATGGAATACCGGGAGATTGCGGATGTTTTGAGCATCCCCGAAGGCACCGTGAAGAGCAGGATTAACCGCGGTCGCGCCGAGCTGGCGCGGCTGCTGCGTAAGCAAAAGCTGGTTGTATGATTTGCGCAGAATTTGAAGAACTAATCTGCGATTACGTGGACGGGACGCTCCCGACGGCCGTGAAGGCCGAAGTGGAGCGTCACATGGAAACTTGTGCGTCGTGCGCCGAACTGGCCAAGGACTCGGCTGCCGCGGTGGCTTTCATGGGGCGCGCCGCCGATGTGGAGCCGCCGCCCGAACTGATCACCAGGATTTTGTACGACGCCCCGTGGACGAAGAAAACGCCGTCGAGAACGCGCGGCTGGCTGGGCGAAAGGTTGAGCAAGCTGATTGCTCCCGTAGTGCAGCCCCGCTTCGTGATGGGCATGGCGATGACGATACTTTCGTTCTCGATCCTGTCGCGCTTCGTGCCGATGCAGCAGATCAAGGCCGCGGATTTGCGGCCAAGCGAGATCTGGGCGGGGTTGGACGACCGGGCGCACCGCGCCTGGGCCCGCAGTCTTAAGTATTACGAAAACCTGAAGGTGGTGTATCAGGTTCAGACGATGTTGAGGGACTGGCAGCAGCAGGCGGACGAGCAGAAGGCGAGCAAACAAGGCGAACCCAAAGCGGACGACCGGAAGCTACCGGTGAAAGCACCGAGCCCGGTATCAGACACTGCGCCGAACCCTGGCGGCGCATCACCGAATTCACCCGGGGCACCGAAGTAACTGAACGTAGAGGGACTAATATGAACTGCCAAAACCATCCAGAAGTGCCGGCCACGGCATATTGCCGCACTTGCGGGAAGCCGGTATGCGAACTGTGCCGTCGCGACGCCTTCGGCACCGTCTACTGCGAGGAGCACGTTCCGTCTCCAGCAGCGCGTGCCGCGGAACCGATGGGCCCGAGCGCGCCACCGCCTTTCGCCGCGCCTCCTCCTTTCTCTGCTCCGCCGCCATTCTCCGCTCCGCCACCCTTCGCCGGCCCGCCGCCCGCGGGTGTCCCTCCGGCCGCGGGCTATGTGTATGCCGATGTTTCGCCCGGCCTTGCGCTGTTCCTCGGCCTGATTCCCGGCGTCGGCGCGATCTACAACGGCCAGTACGCCAAGGGCATGGTGCACGCGATCGTATGGGGCGTGCTGATGAGCGTCGCGGATTCGCGCGCGGCCCACGGGCTGGAGCCGGTGTTTGTGATGTCGGTGATCGCGTGGATGGCATATATGGCCTTCGAGGCGTATCACACGGCGCGCAAGCGGCGCATGGGCGAGCCGGTGGACGAATATTCGAGCCTGGTGAACCTGAGCGGGCGCAGCGACCAGATTCCGGTGGCCGCGGTGATCCTGATCATACTGGGCATCCTGCTGCTGTTGCACACGTTAGATCTACTGGATTTCGACCGGGTGGCGCGCTTCTGGCCGGTGCTGTTGATCGCCGCGGGTGTGTACCTGCTGTACGGAAGATTTTCGAGTCGCGACGATGTGGAGGTGCGCAATGAGAGACCGTGACAGGCCGCCCTCGATCATCCGTGCGATTCGCGGTCCGGTCACGCTGATCACCATCGGCGTGCTCTTCGCGCTGAATAATTTCACGACCTACAGTTTCGATAAGACATGGCCGGTGTTGTTGATTGTGTTCGGCCTGTTGAGCCTGGCGAAGCGCAGCTTGGAGCCGGCGGAGCCGCCGCCCGTTCCGGTGCAGCCGTACCCTCCGCCGGTGTATGCGTATCCGCAGCAGAACTTTCCGCCGCCGGGCGCTCCGGGCAGTATTCCGGGTGGCTATGCGCAGAGCACCTATACGCAGCCGCCTACGGCTAAAGGCGGCTTCGGGGCTACGGCGCCGCCGCGGCCGGCAGATGTTCCAGAAACTCCACCTCCGCCCACAGGAGATTCGGTATGAGACGCTCATTTTCGGGACCGTTGTTACTGCTCGGCATTGGCGGGCTGTTTCTGTGGCGCAATCTGCACCCGGAGGCACCGGTCTTCGACATGATCGCGCAGTACTGGCCGTTCATCCTGATCGCGTGGGGTGTCTTGCGGCTGATCGAGGGCTTGATCTGGCATCGGGAAGGCGTACGCGGGAGTTTCTCGGGCGGCGAGGTCGTGCTGATCATTTTGATCTGCATCGCGGGCAGCGGGATCTGGCAGGCGCGCGAACACGGCGTAAGGTTCATGCGCGGCGGCCTCGATTTCTGGGGCCAGCAGTACGATTTCCCAGTGTCGGCCACGGGCCCCGCCGTGGGGATGAAGCGCATCGTATTCGAGAATTCGCGCGGCAGTATTAAGGTCACAGGGGCCGACGTCAAAGAGGTCACCGTGACCGGTCGTAAGTTGATCAACGCGTACCGCAGGGAAGACGCGGACCGTACCAATAACGAAACGCCGGTGGAGATCGTAACCCAGGGCGACCGCCTGGTGGTGCGCACCAATCAGGATCGGGTGGCCGGCAATCAGCGCATCTCCGACGATCTGGAAGTCATAGTGCCACGCGAGATGGCCGTGGAATCGCGCGGCGCGTCGGGCGACCACGAGATCGGCGATGTTCAGGGCGACGTGGAGATCTCGACCAGCCGCGGCGATGTGCGGCTTTCCAAGGTGGGCGGCAATGTGCGGTTGGATGTCAGCCGCGGCGACCTGGTGCGCATGATGGATGTGCTGGGACGCGTTGACCTGCAGGGACGCGGCAACGACCTGGAACTGGAGAATATTTCCGGACAGGTGACCATCAGCGGCAGCTTCAGCGGCGCGCTGACGTTCAAGAATCTGGCCAAGCCGCTGCAGTTCGAAGGCACGCGCGGCACAGAGTTGCGCGCGCAGGCAGTGCCGGGACGGATCACCATGGACCTGGGCGAATTCAACGGCAGAGACATCACGGGTCCGATCCGCCTGGTGACGAAGGCGCGCGATATCAAGCTCGAGCAATTCACGCAGTCCGTGGAACTGGACACGGACCGCGGGGATATCGAACTGACGCCCGGGAAGATGCCCCTGGCGTCGATCGACGCGCGTTCCGGCTCCGGCAAGATCGAACTGTTGCTGCCCGAGAAGGCGGCGTTCCAACTGGATGCCACGGCCGAGCGCGGCGACGCGGTCAACGATTTCGGCACTCAGATCACGAAAGAGACGGAAGGCCGGAGCGCGACGTTGAGGGGCAGGGTCGGCGACGGGCCGAACATCAAGATCACGGCCAATCGCGGTTGGATCTCGGTGCGCAAGGAAGGCACGCTGCCAAGCGAAGTGCTGCCGGACACGGATCACGGACGCTCCACGCCGCGCCCTCCCAATCCGCCGCGCCAGCCCAAGGTGCTGAAGGATATGCGCGATAGCGAAATCAAGATGTGATGTGTTAGTGTAAGCGGCCAGTGAGATCCAAACCGGTTGGACCTGCACTGGCCGTGCTGTTTCTGGTCAACGTCCTCAACTTTTACGATCGGCAGACGCTGGCTGCAATCCTCGAACCCCTGCGCCACGAGTTCTCCCTCAACGACACCCAACTGGGTGGCCTCTTCACCCTCTTCACGATTGTTTTTGCACTGGCCGGCGTACCGCTCGGCAGGCTGGCGGATACGCGCAGCCGCCGCACGCTGCTGGCGACCGGACTTGCCGTGTGGACCGGCTTGACGGGGCTGGCCGGACTGGCGACCAGTTATGCGATGCTGCTGGCGACTCGTTTGGGAGTGGGAATTGGCGAGGCGGTGTGCACTCCGGCGGCGACAAGTTGGATCGGCGACCTGGTGCCGGCGGCGCGGCGGGCGCGGGCGATGGCGGGCTTCATGGTGGCAGTGCCGGTGGGCATCATGCTGAGTTCGGCGATCGGCGGTCCAGTGGCGCAGGCGTACGGATGGCGGATGGCCTTGGTGGTGGCGGCATTGCCGGGGCTGTTGCTAGTGCCGGCGGTGCTGCTATTGGCGGAGCCTGCGCGTCCCGCGGCGGTGGGGGCCGGTGGCGGCTCCGCGGCGTTGCCGCCGGTGTTCTGGTGGATCGCGGCGTCGGGCGCGGTGGTGAATTTCGCGTTGTATAGCTTCTCGACTTTTCTGCCGGCCTTCCTCACGCGATATCACGGGATGAGCGTGGCGCAGGCAGGAATCTGGAGCGGGCTCGGGTCGGGCGCAGCGGGAATTTTGGGGGCGGCGGCGGCGGGGTTTTGGGGCGACCGGGTGGGCAATCGGCTGTGGCTGGCGGCGGGCACGTCGCTAGTAGCGGCGGGTCCCATCACGCTCGGGATCGGGATGCCGGCGGGAAGTGCGGGCGCGGCAGTGTGGCTCGCGATGTCGGGGTACGGGCTGCTGCAGATGTACTACGGGTTGGTGTACGCGGCGATTCAGGATGTGGTGGGGCCGGCATCGCGTGGACGGGCGATGGCGCTATATTTCGTGGTGACGTATCTGGGGGGCGCGTCGTGGGGTCCGCTGCTCACTGGAAGGTTGAGCGACTTTCTGGCGCGGAGATCGGGACTGGCGGCGGAAGCGGCGCGGGCGATCGGGCTGCATGATGCGATGTACGTGATTCCGGTGCTGGCGGTGGTGTTGGCGGGCGTGCTCTGGATGGGCGGACGAGCGAGTCGGGCCGGTGGGGCAGGTTGGTAACCTGCGCGGCGGTTGGTTACCGCCGCAAGGTCGCCGCCATTGCGACATTTGGCGGGTTGCCAACCCGCCGCAGGATGCCATCCTGCACCACAGGTCTATCCTATTCAGCCAGGAAATCGGTCCACCATTTTTCCTGGCCTTTGGCGTCGAAGGTTTCTTTCCAATAGTGTGTGAAGGCCGCGGCTTGGGCGTCGGCTCTTTGTTTCAGGAATTCGCCAAGCACCGCGTGGCGTCGCAGGGTGGCGACGCCGAGTAGTTTGCGCGAGGCCGCGGCGTCGTTGGCGTCGCCCAGCCAGTCCTGAAGCTTCTTGAGTTCGTCCAGGCGGGCATCGAGTGCGGCGGGATAGATGGAGTGGAAGAGTTCGAGCGTGTAACGCAGTTTCTTGGATGCTAACCGCACGCGGTGGAGATTGCGCGGCCAGCTTTTTCGGGCGATCGCCCGGCGGGTGACGGCGAAGAATTGGGCGACGATGCGGGGAAGTTGCCGTTTCGCGTTCGCCTCGGCGTCGTACTTGCTGCTCCATTTGAGAGTGGCGGCCATCATGCCTCCAGGCGGGACCGGAATTTCTTTCCCATCCCGCGATGTTTCCAGCGCTCAAGACTTCGGCGCAGATCGCGATCTGCCGCGCGGCGCTCCTTTTCAAGACTGCGGACCAGTTTCGAGTCCGCGGCGATCCCCGATTCGGTGAGTAGGCCGATGGCGATATCGCGGTCGCGCACTGCGCCGCAGAATTTCATCACGCCAGAGAGTTCGCGTCGAAGCTTCTTCCAGGAGTCGCCGGGATAAAATTTCGAGAAGACGAGCAGGCACTGACGCAGCCTCCGAATCGCGACGCGCACATCGTGAATCGCCTCCGCATCGTCATCGCCCGGCGCGTGCTTCAACTCCTTAATGCGCACTGCCATCTGTTGCAGCAGGTCGATGGTCTGGGCGAGGACGAACTCCCGCATGACAACCTACTCCTTGGCCTTCACCACCTGAATGGGGCGGTGGTAAATCTGCTGGAAGACTTCGCCGGCGCGTTCCGCGGCCCACTGGTCGAGATCGATATCGCCGCTGGCACGCACCTGCAGAAGCACGCCGCCACCCTCGCGCACGCGGCATTCCACGGCACTGATGCGCTGCTCGCCGCTGCTGTCGAGGTTATCGGCGATGCGCAGAATGGGAATCATCAGGAGGAGCCGCTGGCGTTCCTCCTCGGAGAGCGCAAGGTAGGGGCTGTGCAGCGGGCTGGGCAGCGACTTGCGGTGATAACGGCAGAGCGTGGCGACGAGGATGCGTTCGCGATCTGTGAAGCCCGCCATGTCGGAGTTTGAAACGACGTAGTAGGAGTGCTTGTGATGGCTCGCGGCACTGATGAAATGGCCGACATCGAGCAGGTAGGCGGCGGCCTCCAGTAGTTTGCCGCAGGCGGGCGGCAGGCTGTGGAGCGGCTGTAGCGCGGTGAAGAGGAGGTTGGAAATGTCGGCGACTTTGCGGGCGTGGTCGAGAGAGACGCCGTAGCGCCGGCCCATATCTTCGACTTCGCGCCGCTGATCGCGGGTGAGGCGGGAGAGTTCGGCGCCGACGTTGCGGGCGGCGAGATCGGCGATGATTCCATCGCGCACACCGGCGCGCGAATAGTAGAACGCGGGCAGGTGAAACTCCTGCAGGAATTGTAGAAGTACGCTCATACCTGGCACGATAATCTCCGCACGCCGCGGACCAATTCCGGTGATTTTGCGGCGCTCGGCGAGCGTGAGCCCACTGATTTTGAGATAGAGCTTACGAAGTTGCGAGGTGGTGACGCGCAAGCGGTCGATTGAGTCCCGTTCGGAGCGCGGGGCGCGGGCCACGGCGGCGGCCACGGCGCTGGCGGTGGCTGAGGTGGCGATCACGCGATCCCACCCGGTGTGGCCCAACCGGCGCAGCGGCGCATCGAGCTTGGCCTGTATATATTCGTGCATCTGGTGAAGTTGTCGGACGACGGGCGGGTCGTCCTGGAGGAAGGACTCGCGCAGGCGGACGGCGCCGAGAGGTTTGGAGTAGCCTTCGAGGAAAGTGCCGCGATCGGCCGCGATGATTTCGGCGGAGCCGCCGCCGATATCGATGATGAGGACGCGTTTGTCGGGCTGGGGCCAGACGCTTTGCACGCCCAGGTGAATCAGGCGCGCCTCTTCGCGGCCGGAGATGATTTCGACGGGCACGCCGGCGGCTTCCGAAGCGCGGGCGAGGAACTCGCGTTGATTGCGGGTGTCGCGGATGGCGCTGGTGGCGACGATGCGGACTCCGACGACGGCGAGTTTGCGGTAGGTGGCGGCCATGCGCGCCAGCACGGCGGCGGTGACCTTGAGGGCTTCCTCGGAGACGGCGCCGGTGCGAAAAACGCTTTCGCCGAGGCGGGTGACTTCGCGGTCGCTGGCGAGGACGCGCGCCGGGAGTCCCGGGACGAGTTCCGCGGCTTCCATGCGGATGGAGTTGCTACCGATGTCGATGGCGGCGTAGCGGGGCACGTTTCATTATGGCGTGCGCGGCGCGAAGCAGCTTCTCGTTTTTCTTAGGTTCTCTTTGCGTCTTTGCGTGAGAATAGGGGTTGCTTATGCAGATCTATTTGCTTCGCCATGGGATTGCGGAAGATGCGGCGCCGGGGCGTCCGGATTCCGAGCGGCCTTTGACTTCGGAGGGCCGCGAAAGATTGCGGCGCGTGTTGAAGCGCGCTCGCACCGCGGATTGCGCTCCCAGCGTGATTCTCTCGAGTCCCTATAAGCGCGCACTGGAGACTTCGGCGGTGGCGGCCGAGGTATTGGCTTATGAACACCAAATCGTGAAGGTACCGTCCCTGGTACCGGATGGATCGCCGGAAGAGGTGTGGCAGGAGATTCGGCGGCGTCCGAATGAGCGCTCGATTCTGCTTTCCAGCCACGAGCCTTTAATGAGTACGATGGTGGCTTTCCTGCTGGATAGCCCGGCATTGCTGGTGGATATGAAGAAGGCAACGCTGGTTCGAATCGAGTGCGATCGTCTCGGTCCGCGGCCCAAGGGCGTGCTCAAGTGGATGCTGACGCCGGGCGTCTGCCTGGAATAAAAACCGCTCGATGTAGCGCCTGAAACAAAACCACCGCAACGTGTGAATTGACTTCTCTGCAAGACGGGTTATCATTTGGATTACTCCCCCGATGGATTCGCGAAGGCAACGTGAACTTCACTAAAAATTCTGTCATTCTACAAACCGAACTCTCCGGAATCGAACGCCATGCGCAAGGCAAAGTGCGCGACGTTTACAGTATCGATAAAGATCGTCTGTTGATCGTCGCGACAGACCGGATTTCGGCATTCGACTACATCCTGGCCACCGGAATTCCGGACAAGGGGCGAGTGCTCACGCAGCTCTCGATCTTCTGGTTCGATTTTCTTCGTGGCGTGACTCCCACTCACTTCCTGACGGCCAACGTCGATCAATATCCAGAGGCATTGCGGCCATTCCGCGATCAACTGGAAGGCCGGTCGATGCTGGTGAAGCGCGCGAATATGATCGAGATCGAGTGCGTGGCGCGCGGCTACATTTCCGGCTCCGGCTGGAAGGAATATCGCGAGAGCGGTACGGTATGCGGCATCAAGCTGCCCGCCGGACTGAAAGAGAGCGATAAGCTTCCCGAGCCGATCTTCACGCCGGCAACCAAGGCCACCACCGGCCACGACGAAAATGTCAGCTTCGAACACGTGGTGTCGCTGATCGGCGAAGAGCTGGCCTCGCGTCTGCGCTCGTTGACGCTGGATATCTATTCCCGCGCGGCGAAGTATGCGGAGACGAAGGGCGTGATCATCGCCGATACGAAATTCGAGTTCGGTTTCGTGGATGGCGAACTGGTGTTGGGCGATGAAGTGCTCACGCCGGATTCCTCGCGCTTCTGGCCGGCGGAAACGTATAAACCCGGCGGCGCGCAGTTCAGCTTCGATAAGCAGTTCGTGCGCGATTACCTGGAATCCATCAAATGGAACAAGCAGCCGCCGGCTCCGGGGCTGCCGGAGGAGGTGGCGGAGAACACCGCCGCGAAGTACCGGCAGGCGTACCAGATTTTGACCGGCACTGCACTATGAACTGGCTGGATTTCGTCCTGGGAGTGATTTTACTCGCCAGCGGCGTCGCCGGTTTTCGTCGCGGCTTCTCGCGGCAGATCATCGGGCTGATTTCTGGAGTCCTGGCCTTACTCTTGAGCATCTGGTTTTACGGCACGGCGGGATACTACCTGTTACCCTATGCAAGTTCCCGTACGCTGGCTAATGCCGCCGGGTTCGCGCTGGTGTTTTGCGGTGTGCTCCTGTTGGGCTCGCTGACAGGTTTCGTCGCTGGACGGTTTTTGAAGGTCACGGGACTTTCGGTATTCGATCATCTGTTGGGCGCGGGCTTCGGCCTGCTGCGTGGTTTGTTGTTTGCGGTGGCGATTGTCATGGGAGCGATGGCGTTTTCGCACGGCGAGAAGCCGCCCGAGGCAATTGTTGAATCACGGATGGCTCCATATGTAGTGGATGCTGCGCGCTTTTTCGCCAGCGTAGCGCCACACGATTTGAAAGAGGGCTTCCGTAAAACTTACGCACAGGTGAAATCGGCCTGGAGCGATGCTCTGCAAAAGGGGCTTAGGAAATTGCCCACGGGGGAGATGAAGAAACATGAAAGAGAGATTTGACGGGCTGGTGGAACACCTGCTCGACGGCAACCTCTTCCTGCAACAGGCCATCGAGATTCTTGAGAGAAGCATGATTCAGGGCGCCCTGACGCGCAATCACGGCAACCAGTGTGCGGCTGCCAAACAACTTGGAATCCACCGCAACACCTTGCAGAGGAAAATGGTGGCGTACGAACTGGGCGGTACGCGCCCGCGCGCGCGCCGTAAACCGGCGGGTCGCGCCGGGAACCCGCGGCGCAAGAAGGCCGCGACCGCGTAAACATGGACCTGCTGATTTTCGATCTCGACGGCACACTGATCGATTCCAAACTCGATCTGGCGCATGCCGTGAATGCGACTCGTACTCACATGGGGCTGACCACGCTGGATCACGAGCGCGTTTATTCCTATGTTGGCAATGGAGCGCCAGTGCTGATCCGGCGCGCGATGGGCGCACAGGCGAGCGAGCCCGAAGTACAGGAGGCGCTGGAGTTCTTCCTGGAATACTATCGCGACCATTACCTGGACTACACGGTCCTGTATCCGGGTGTGCGCGAGGCGCTCGACCGGCTGCGCGATGCGGGCAAGAAGATGGCCGTGCTGACCAACAAGCCGGTGCGGATCAGCCGCGCGATTCTGGACGGACTCGGCGTGGGCGCCCATTTCTTCCAGGTATACGGCGGCAATAGCTTCGATTTGAAAAAGCCGGATCCGGTGGGCGTGCATGCGCTGATGCGCGAGGCCGGGGTGCCCGTGGAGCGCACGCTGATGATCGGCGATAGCAGCGTGGATATTTTGACGGCTCGCAATGCGGGCATCGCGTCGTGCGGCGTGACCTATGGTTTCGCGCCGGAGACCTTGGCGGATCCTGTGCCCGACCGCATGGCGGACCGTATGGAAGATGTAGCCGACTGGCTGCTTGGAGCGAAATGAACTACCGGCCTGGTGTCGTGGTGCCCGTTGACGGTATCTATTGGTGCAGCGTCTGCAAGACGCCGCAGAAGTTCGAAGAGAAGCAGGAATTCCCGCCGTGCCCCAATCTGTGCGGCCGGGGGCACTGGGAACTGGTGGAGAAGACGAAGTAAGGAGCATCGAAAAACACCGCTTTCTCAGAATTATTGTGAACCCATCAGAGCCGCGACCGTGAGGGAGCGTTCGGCATGCGGCGTCTCCAGGCAAGTTAGCAACCGCTCCCTCACGGTCACGGCTCTGATGGGGTCGCGGCTCTGATTGGGACTACTTCGCCAGCGCGGTGCGAGTGGCCTTCAGCGTGTTAGCCAGGCTTTCCTTGGGCAGGTCGCGGATGATGGGCTCGACGATCCAACCCAGGCCCGTGGGCACATCGCGTGTCAGGGAGACGGCTTCGCATTCCAGCCAGACGCCGCCGTCGCGTTCTTCGAAGCGCCAGTAACTGTCGAGTTTCCAGAGGAAACCTTCGCCGGTGCCGGGCGGTTTCTCGCGCTCATCGGGCTTGCCTGCATTCTCCACTTCGGAAATCTTGGTGGTGCGCGAGACGCTGCGCCAACGAGTCTTATCGATGGGCGTGTATTTCACGTCGTGCTCGCTGTTTAAGACTACGGTGATGACTTTTTTCTTGAGCAGCCGCAGGAAGATGTGGAAGTCGTTGCCGGTGTGGGCCATGACTCGCGAGCCGATGACTTCGGGCTTATAGACATCTTTGTGGCGATCGTAGTCCTGCACCATGGCGAGGGTGCGTTCCAGGGTGGCGCCGGGGATGAAGACGCTGCCCACCCAATCGTGCACGAGGCCGCCGGACACGGGGTTGACGGCTTTGGCGTGGACCGGTTGCACCAGGATCTCGCCGCCCTTGATGCGCTGCATGCGGTCGGGCGCTTCGTCGGCCCAGAGGAAGGTTCTGGACTCGGCGAGGCGCTTCTCGGTGTCGCCGATGTAACGGTCGAAGGCTTCCACGGTTTTGGGCTTGAGCTCGGCCGCGATGGCCGGGAAGGCCAGCAGCGCTGCGAGCGCGATCCATCTCATACCTTCATTCTCACCCGCCGCTGCTAGAATCGGGAACATGGATTTGACGAACGTGGATCTGACCAACGTGAATCTGACCAACGTGGATCTGAGTTACCCCATCGGACGGTTCGATTTCAAGCAGGTGGTGGAGCCTGCGCGGTATCCGGCGCTGATCCGGGAAATCGCCGCGACGCCCGGGTTGTTCCGCGCGGCGGTACGCGGGTTGAGCGAAGAGCAACTCGCCACGCCCTATCGTCCGGGCGGGTGGACGGTGCGGCAGACGGTCCATCACGTGGCGGACAGTCACATGAACAGCTTCATACGCTTCCGCATGGCGCTGACCGAAGATGAGCCGACCATCTGCCCCTACAATCAGGCAGCGTGGGGAGAACTGGCGGATTCGCAGGTGGCCCCGGTGGACTGGTCGCTGAATCTGATCGAAGGGCTCCACTCCCGCTGGGTGGTGCTGCTGGAAGCGATCGGTACCGCGGGGTTTTCGCGCGCTTTTCGCCATCCGGAACTCGGGCTGGTCCGCCTGGACACGAATATGGCGCTCTACGCCTGGCACGGACGGCACCACGCGGCGCACATCACCGGGTTGCGCCAAAGAAACGGCTGGTAAATAGGCTGAACCGAAGCGGCGTCTAGCGCGTCGAATCAGTATAATGGCTCTAGAGTTGGAGAGCTGTCGGTAGAATTCTGTCGAGAAACCTATGAGTAGCCGCACAAAGTATTTCGTCGTGAGCACGTCGACGTGCCTCACCGTTCTGCTCCTGATCGGAAGCGTGCTTGGCCGGGGCGCATCCCCGGCTGACGACACTTACAAACACATCGGGGTCTTCAGCGACGTAGTGTCGCGCATTAAGAGCGAGTACGTGGAAGAGCCCGATATGAAGAGCGTCACTTTGGGCGCGCTCAATGGCATGCTCGAAGCTATCGACCCCTTCGCCAGCTACTTGAATGCCGACCAGTATCGCGACTACTTGAAGACCAAGGATGTGAAGCGCCCCGATGTCGGCCTGATTCTCTCCAAGAAATTCGGCTATGTGGGCGTGGTGGGCACGATCACGGGTTCGCCGGCCGCGAAGGCCAATTTTACGACCGGCGACATGATCGAAACCATCGGCGGCGTGGCGACGCGCGATATGCCCCTGGCATACGCGGCGATGTTGCTTCGTGGCGAGAGCGGCACCACGGTGGAACTCGCGGTAGTGCGCACGCGGCATCCCGAACCGGTGGCGGTGAAGTTGACGCGCGCCAATCTGGTCATGCCCAACGTGGAGAGCCGTATGCTCGCCAATCAGGTGGGCTACGTCAATATTGACGCGGTATCGGCGGAGACGGTGAAGCAGGTGTCGGCCGCCGTGGCGCAATTGCAGAAGGACGGCGCCAAGAAGTTGATGGTGGATGTCCGCAACTGCGCGACCGGGACGCCGGAAGACGGCATCGCGCTCTCCAACCTGTTCCTCAATAAAGGCCGGATTACCTATCTGACGGGGCAGAAGGTGCCGCGGCAGAATTTCGAAGCCGATCCGGCGAAGGCGATCACCACGCTGCCCGTGGCGATCCTGACCAATCGCGGAACGGCGGGCGCGGCGGAGATCCTGGCTGCTTCTGTGATCGATAACAAGCGCGGCCAGGTGGTGGGCGAGCGTACTTACGGCGATGCCGCGGTGCGCAAAGCGATCACCATGGAAGATGGCGGCGCGATCATCCTCTCGGTGGCGAAATACTATTCGCCCGAAGGCGGCAAGGCGATCCAGGATACCGGTGTGACGCCGACCGCGGTGGTGAGCGATTCCGCGGCGCAACTCGACGTGGATGACAACGGCGATGCAATGCCGGATGCCGCGGCCGACAAGGGCCAGGAGAAGAAAGTGGAAGACGACGCCATCGTGAAGAAGGCGTTGGAACTGCTGGCCAAGGGTTAGATAGAAGGCGACTGAAGTAAAAAGCTCCCTGGCGATTCGCTTATGCGATCGCCAGGGAGCTTTTGTTTTTGGAAGCGAAGCTTTTTTGGAAGCAAAGCTTAGAGAGTCTTGAGGTAGGCGACGAGATCGTCTTTCTCAGTCTCGCTGAGCATGTCCTTGTAGGCCGGCATGCCGCTGCCGCCCTCATCAATGCGGGCGCGCACGGTGGCGTCGGTGGGCGCCTTGCCGTTGGTCATCTTGGCCTTCTTGTAGAGGCCTTTGAGGCCGGGGCCCATTTTCTTTTCGTCGCTATCCGGGTTGTGGCAGACTCCGCACTGTTCGAAGACGGCCTTGCCTTTGGCGGCATCGCCTTTGCCGGCAGAGAACATCACATTGGAAGCTGCGGCCAGGCTCAAACACAGAGTCAATACGCGAAATCGATGCATAGTCGGTAATCTCTCCAGGAGGTCGATTTAATTATCTTACACCGCCTATCAAGACGTACGGCGCTCCGGGTGGGCTCGTTCCTCCCACGGGTGGTGATTTTGCATTAATTTCACTTAAAGGAGAAGGTGCGAATCAGGCCAATTGCTTGGTGCGCTGCCCGTCGGCGATGGAAACCACGCTCTTATCGAAGATGGTCATATCCTGGACAAGGCGGCTCACGTCCGCACCCTCCTCGACCGTGATCTCGTGCTCGATCCAGTCGGAGAGGGGAATGTTGCGGAAGTACATGCGCTCTTGCAGCACGAGGCTCTTGCGGCTCTGCATGAGCATGCGGTTTTCGCGCGTGTAGTGACGCTGTTCGACGCGCAGTTCGTCCATGAAGTTCTCGAGGGCTTCGCGTTTGGCGACGGCTTCGGCAGCGCGCAGTGCGGTGTCGAGCGAGGCGCCGAGCGCGTGCTTTTCGGCATCCAGGGCGCCGCGGGTCTCCGCCAGGCGTTCGCGCTGCTGGGCGAGTGCGACCTCCATGCGCGATTGCATGATGAACCAGGCGAGCAGTCCGGAAGCGACAGCCGTGAAGCCGGGCAGCAGGATCCAGATCAAAGCTTCCATGCGGACAATGCTAACGTTTTCGGGGTGCTAAGCACTAGATATCATAGGTAAACCTTGGGGTATAACCAAGGGCAACCGTGACAAGACGATGGACTTATTCCTGCGTGCCGTCGATCTTCTGCGCCCCGATGGTGTGCTTTAACTCGCCGAAGCGGAAGCCCCCCAGGGGGCCAAGGACGGCTCCCAAACGGGCTTGCAGGCCTGCCACCGTGCCCTGATGTTTGCCCAGGTAGACGGCTCGCGCATTGAGAAAATCAGCCTTCTCGACGGCGCTATATTCGCTGCGGGCCTCATGCTGCACCACAGCCGCCGGTAAGAGAACGATCTTGCGATTGGCGCGCCGGATTTCGGCAGCCAGATCGGCATCGGCGCCGAATTGGCCATAGCGTTCGTCGATCTGGCGCAGCGCTTTGATGAAATAAACCCGGTACATGATGGCGGCTCCGCGCGCGTATTCCACCTCGCTGGGCGCGCCGGGTTGGGCCGGACGCCATATGCCGTCTGGCGGCAGGGTGCCGAGTTGGGGCGAAGGGTGACCTTGGGAATCCACCAGCAGGGGACAGACCGCAGCGGCTTCGGCGCGATTGTCCAGCGCGTCGGCCAGGATGCGCACGGCGGCCGGCTGCACGATAGTGTCGTCGTGAAGGAAGAGGACATACTCCGCGTCGGCGGCGCGCCAGCCGAGGTTGAGCGCCTTGGTGAGACCGAAATTCTTGGGCAGCCGGATAAATTGGACGTTGGGGAACTCGTCGATCAGCAGCGCGCTGCCATCGGTGGAGCCGTTGTCCACGGCGATCACCTGATAATTGGCGCGGCCGTCGCAAGCTTCGATGGCTTCCAGGCAGCGGCGAAACTCGACTGCGCGATTACGGGAAACCACGACCACC
>JBDTPR010000054.1:0-16867 GCA_039932635.1 Candidatus Solibacter sp. | reverse complement strand
GCGGCGAGACGGAGCACGATGGCGGTGTGGTGGAAATGACGGTCGATGTGCGCGATAAGAAGCAACTCGAGAAACTGGTGGCTGCCATGCGGCGGATCTCGGGCGTGCGCGATGTTGAGCGACTTTATAACTAGAAAATGTCTCTATCTACCGATCCAGAACACATTGCCATCTCCAAGTCGAAGGGCATCAAAATCGATTGGAAGGACGGACATACCAGCGATTTCGGGCTGACGTACTTGCGCGACAAATGCCCCTGCGCGACTTGCGCGGGTACGCATGGCACGCCCCCGCGCGAGCCCGAAGAGAACAAGCCGAAGAATCCTTTCCAGATGTACCAGCCGGCGTTGAAGATGCTGAGTGTGGAACCTGTGGGCAACTACGCTATCCGGATCAACTGGAGCGATGGTCACAACGCGGGGATTTACAGCTACGACCATTTCAGGCGGATCTGCCGGTGCGAACTGTGCCAAGCGGCGCAGGAGCAGGGATAGAACGCGCGCCAAGGCAGGGGAAATTAAAAAAGGCGGTCCGTTTTCCGGACCGCCTTTTTTATGAAGGAGAGGTTAGAGCAGGCGGAAGTTCACTTCGATCTGCGCCTGGACGGTGACGGGCTTTCCGTCTTTGACGCCGGGCTTGAACTTCCACTTCTTAACGGCTTCCATGGCTTTCTCGTCGAGGCCGAGACCCAGGCTGTGCAGGACGCGCATATTGATCGCCTTGCCGGAGGGATCGACTTCCACGTAGAGCAGAACCGTTCCCTGATACTTGGCCTTGCGGGCTTCTTCGGAGTACTCTGGCTCCACCTTATAGAGCAGGGAAGGCGCGGTCACGCCGCCGCCGACTTTAAAGACGCCGCCGCCGACGCCGCCGCCCTCGCCGGGACCGAAGCCGCCGCCTTTACCTGAACCGACGCCGCCGCCGGAACCGCTGCCGATGCCGCCGCCGGAACCCGGGCCATTGGAGAGCGGGCCGAGCTTCCCGAGCGGATCGCCATAATTCGCGCACGTGGGGCAATCGGGTAGTTTGACGTCCGGAGGCACGATGATGCTCGGCTCCATGGTCAATTTGGGGTTGGGGTTATTCACTACGGCCATCGGAGGCGTGAACTGACGAAGCGCCTGCTTCGGGAGTTTGCCCTTGCTGGCCGGCAGAGGGGAGCGATCGCCGCCGCCGCCGCCGCCGCCCATGGCTTTCGGTTTGACGGGCGCGACCGGGGGGGGCGCCAGATCGATGGGCGAAACCAGGGGCACGAATTCCTTGACCTTTTCCTGGACGGCTTTGGACGATGCCACTGTAAACAGCACGACCGCGAAGAGTACCTGGAACCCCGTGGACATCATGAACGATTTTTTCTGACGGCCATAAAGCCCCCAGATATCTTTCACAGGCACGGGTTTAGAAGTCAGTTCGAGTGGAGGCAGTTTGGGCGGATTGATCGCTTCCTTGATGTTTTGCAGCAAGGATTTGTACCACGGCTCGTCCATTTCGGGAGCCAGTAATCGCGCCAGATGGTCGTCAGGTTTCGAAAAGAGATTGTTCGGTTGTGACAGGTCAGCCATGTTTTCCCACCAGCTCCCCCGTATGGAGAACCGCTGTCTACGCACTATTGGACGATAGCCGGGGCCAACGCGTTACAGCTTTTGGTAAATCCGTACCCAGGAAATCCACACTAATTTTATCACAGCTACGCCATACGTGGCTTGTAAACACGTACATACGGGATAGACGCCATCACCGTTCCATTCGATTCGGAAAGTTCCAATATTTGGAATATTTTTCGCAGTGTCGGCTGGACGGCTAAACGTGGCAAAATCGATAGTGATGCAGATTACCATCGAACGGAAAACCGCCGGGCAGGTGCATGCCGAAGCCCTCATTGTGCCTGTATTTCAAGGGCGGCGCGACGGACGTTTCGGCGCGGGTGACCTTTGCGACTCCGGAGAAATTTCCGGGAAAGCGCAGGAATTGACCCTGCTGCACCACGCTCCAGGGGTGACGGCCACCCGGGTACTACTCGCGGGCGGCGGAAAACCCGAGAAATTCGACGCGGCGGAAATGCGCCGGCTCACGGGCGCGGCGGTCCGTTTCCTGAAAGCCAAGTCCATCAAGAAGGTCGCTTTCGTCCTGGACGGGGAATTCGCGGGCGACGATTTTGCGTCAGCCGCGGTGGAAGGCGCGATCCTTGGCGACTTCGAGCCGGACCGCCACAAGACACAGGACGAGAAGAAGAGCCTCGACAGCTTCGTGGTGGCCGGCGACACGCCGGGTCTAGAGGCGGCGGTGGAGCGTGGGCGCATTTTGGCCGAGTCGCAGAACTTCAGCCGCGCGATGGTCAACGAGCCTGCCAATCTGCTCACTCCATTGGGAATGGCCGATGCGGCGGGCCAAATGGCCGTGGAAGTGGGCTTGGAGTGCGAGGTCCTGGATCGGGCGGCGATGGAAAAGCTCGGGATGGGGTCTTTGCTGGGCGTGGCCATCGGCAGCGCGGAACCTCCGGTACTGATTGTGCTGCGGTATCGTCCGACGAGTGCGGCGGGCTCGGACCATTTGGGACTAGTGGGTAAGGGCGTCACATTCGATACGGGCGGCATTTCGATCAAGCCGGCCGATGGAATGGAGAAAATGAAGTACGACATGGCTGGCGGCGCGGCCATGATCGGGGCGATGCGGGCGATTGCGCAACTCAAGCCTTCGATTGCGGTGACCGGCTTCATCCCGTGCGTTGAGAATATGCCGGGAAGCCGTGCGCAGCGTCCGGGCGACATCGTGAAGGCGATGAACGGCAAGACCATCGAAGTGATCAATACCGACGCCGAGGGGCGGTTGATTCTCGCCGATGCCTTGAGCTATGCGCGCACGAAGGGCTGCACCCACCTTGTGGATGCGGCGACTTTGACAGGCGCGGTGGCTGTGGCACTGGGGCACCTGAATGTTGGCCTTTTCGCGAGCGACGATGCCATGCGCGACCGTGTGATGGCGGCGGCCAAGGCCGAAGGCGAGCGCATGTGGCAACTCCCGCTGGAGGACGACTATAAGGATTACCTGAAGAGCGCCTTCGCGGATATCGCCAATGTCGGCGGACGTTGGGGCGGGGCGGTCACGGCCGCGCTGTTCCTGAAGGAATTCTCGGAAGATACTCCCTGGGTCCACCTGGATATCGCGGGTACGGCGTGGCTCGACGAAGCGAAGCCGTATATGGCGAAGGGTCCGACCGGCCTTCCGGTGCGGAGTCTGGTGCGCCTGGCGATGGATTGGAAATAAGGATCGAGTTACGGCTCCATCGTTAAGGTTCCATGAGGCACGGTGGGGCTTGGGAAATGACGGTTTCTCCCCAGCCGGTGAGGGTCTGGACGCGAACTTTAAGCGGTGACGGGACAGGGGTCACCGGCTGCCAGGCGATCTCGTAGCGGGCCAGCAGGTTCAGGTAGGCCTGATGCACGAGATTTCGAATCTCCAGTCCACTCCCGCAACGGTGCGGTACCTGGGTGAGCTCGCAGAACTCTTCAACCAGCGGATTGGGGCTCGTCCTGACGACCTGCATGGACAGGCGCCTGCCACTCATCTGTGAGATCAGGCCATGTCCCGCGTCGCGGGTTTCTTCGACGCTGGTGAGAATGATGACGTGGCGCTTGCCTCGCGATTGACCGCCTTCCGGCTTGATGGCGCGCCAGACGCCGGTCCACAGATCGGTGCAATCGAGTTTCTTAGGCGTTTCGCGCAATGAAGCGGCCAGGGCGTCTGCATTTGTGGTGAAGACGGGCGGCTCGGGATCGCGCGGAGGCGGCGCCTCGCAGGTGCCGGCTTCGATGTAGGGCAGGATGCTCCACGGGTCGGAGGGCCTTTTCCAGCGGAGGCAATCGACGACACCCTGGAAGAAGGCTCCGCCGGCGGCGTCGCGGTCGCGGGGGATCACGAAGACCACGCTCATGGCTTCGGGTAGAGCTTTTTCGGTGACCTTATAGTTGAGGATGTGCTGATTGCCCTCGCTGAGCATGAACTGCGCGGGTGCGATTCTGGCCTCGCGAAGGTCGTCGTAAGCCGCCCCGATTTTCAGCCGCTTAAGGCCTTTGTTGGTTTCGCCCTCCAGCATGCGGCCGGAGAGGTGCCAGATATCTCCCACGGGAGGGGCGTAGTTGACAGCTTTGAGTTGGGCCAGGGAAACAAAGGCGCGTTTGCGCACGCCGGCATCGGAATCGGCGATCATGCGGCGCAACGCATCGGCAAAGCGCGGGTCGCCACTCTCGCCCATCAGCCAAGCTGCGCTAGCGCGGAAGTCCGCCGAGTAGTGGCCGGCGAGTTTGACGACATCCGCCAGAATGGCGGAATCTCCCAGGTAATAGAGGCCGAGCAGCGAATTGCCGACCACGCGATGGTGCGCGTCGCTGGCCGCGAAATTGAGCAGGGTTCGGGCTTCGGGAATGTCCACGGCCCAGAGGGATTCGACTGCATTGGCGCGGACCCGCGGGTCTGACTCGCTGAGCCTGCCCATTACCCATTTGGCCGAGTGGCTGCTACGCCCGATCATTTTTACAGCCTTCGATCGCAGATAGGCATCGGGGTGGCGCATCAGGCGCATCAAGGATGGCACGATGCGGCCGGCGTCGGCAATTTCGGCCAGGACATCGAGCAATCGCGCCGCGTCCTCCACGGGGATCTGGCCGCTGCCCAAGGCGCTATCGGCGAGGCTACGTGCAATGGCCACTTCGACCAGTGGATCTGAGCGGCGCGCCGAGCGCGCGAGGGTAACGGCTTCATCGCGGCTGAGTTCGGAATTGCCAAGCGCGCGCAGCAACATGCCATTGCCGGTGAGTACCGATACCAGATACTGGACACCCCGCGATTCTCCGGGGTCGTTGATCAACGCAATTGCGGCGGAGCAGAATGGCTCCTGATTGTTATCGAACAAGTCCTTAATCTGCTTGCGCTTACTCGTGGCATCGGCCTCAAAGGTCCGAACCAGACCTGCCAATGCCTCGCGAACTTCGTCCGCCGAGAGATCCTTTGATCCTGCGTAAATCGCCACATGAAATAGATCGGCATCCTCCCCCGAGAACTTTAGTGCTACGTGCAATTTTCCTTTGGAGACGGTGAAATAAGTGGATTCAGCGGACTCAGCCTGTAACATCTATAATCAAACAAATGGCAAAAAACAGCTTTGGCGCCGCGGCGAAACTACGTGTCGGCACCGCGGAATACGACTATTTTCGTCTCGCCCAATTGGCCCAACAGGGCGTAGGAGACGTCGGGCGACTGCCCTTCTCGATCCGGATTCTGCTCGAGAATCTGCTCCGTAACGAGGACGGCAAACGCGTCAATCCACAAGACGTAGCTGCCGTGGCAAGCGGGGAAGGCACGGGCGTGAAGGAAATCAGCTTCATGCCGGCGCGCGTCCTGCTGCAGGACTTTACGGGCGTTCCGTGCGTGGTGGACCTGGCCGCGATGCGCGATGCCCTGGCCGCGATGGGCGGCGACCCGAGCCGCGCCAATCCGCTATTGCCTGCCGACCTGGTGATCGACCACTCAGTGCAGGTGGACCATTTCGGCGGCGCCACAGCCTTCGACCTGAACGCCGCGCTGGAGTTCCAGCGCAATCGCGAGCGCTACATCTTATTGCGCTGGGGGCAGACGGCATTCCGCAACTTTCGCGTCGTACCGCCGGACACCGGCATCGTGCACCAGGTGAATCTGGAATACCTGGCGCCCGTCGTGTTCCGCAACGCTGAAGGCGTGGTCTACCCCGATTCCGTGGTGGGCACGGATTCGCACACCACGATGATCAACGGTCTCGGCGTGCTGGGTTGGGGAGTGGGCGGCATTGAGGCCGAAGCGTGCATGCTGGGACAGCCCGTGTCGATGCTGCTGCCTCCCGTGGTGGGCTTCAAATTGAGCGGACGCCTAAAGGAAGGCTGCACTGCGACCGATCTGGTGTTGACCGTCACGCAGATGCTGCGTCAGAAAGGCGTGGTCGGCAAGTTTGTCGAATTCTACGGCGCCGGCCTGAGCGCGTTGAGCCTGCCGGATCGCGCCACGGTGGCGAATATGGCGCCCGAGTACGGCGCCACGATGGGCTTCTTCCCGGTGGACCGTGAGACGTTGGATTTCCTGCGCTTCACCAATCGCGACGCGGCGCTGGTGGACCTGGTGGAGGCTTACACCAAGGAACAGGGTCTCTTCCGCAGCGACGAGACGCCCGATCCGGTTTTCGTGGACACGCTGGAACTGGACCTGGCGACGGTGACGCCCTCGATGGCGGGGCCCAAGCGCCCGCAGGATCGAGTGGAACTGCCCGAGGTGAAGGGCAATTTCCACGCCGCATTTCCGAACGCGAAATCGCCGGCCCCCGATACTCTCGGCAACGGCTCGGTAGTGATCGCGGCGATCACGAGTTGCACCAATACCTCGAACCCCAGCGTCATGCTGGCGGCGGGCCTGGTGGCCAAGAAAGCTGTGGCGCGCGGCTTGAAGGTGAAGCCGTGGGTGAAGACGAGCCTGGCGCCAGGATCGAAAGTGGTGGCGGATTATTACCGCGAAGCGGGCCTGATGACTTCGCTCGAGGCGCTCAATTTCCACCTGGTCGGCTTTGGGTGCACGACGTGTATCGGCAACAGCGGTCCGCTGCCCGACGAGGTTACGGCGGCCGTTCAGAAGGACAGCCTGGTGGTGGCCGCCGTGTTGAGCGGCAATCGCAATTTCGAAGGCCGCATCAATCCGCTGGTGAAGGCAAATTACCTGGCGTCGCCGCCGCTGGTGGTGGCCTACGCGCTGGCCGGCACGATGGATATCGATATGTCCGTGGATCCGCTCGGCGTGGATACCGAAGGCGCGCCGGTGTACTTGCGCGAAATCTGGCCGACCAACGAAGAGGTTGCGGCGACGGTGCGCTCGGCGGTGACCGCCGGCATGTTCCAGCACGAGTACGAACACGCCTTCGACGGCGACAAGAGCTGGCAGAGCCTGCAGATTCCGGCCGGCAGCATCTATCAGTGGGACGATACTTCGACCTACATTAAGAAGCCGCCGTACTTCGAAAATATGGCGGATCCGAATGCGCCGATTCAGGATCTCCATCTGATGCGCGTGCTGGCGCTGCTGGGCGATTCGGTGACCACCGATCATATTTCTCCGGCGGGCTCGATTCCGAGGGATAGTCCGGCGGGCAAGTACCTGATCGCGCAGGGCGTGCAACCTTCGGACTTCAACTCTTATGGCGCGCGGCGCGGCAATCACGAAGTCATGGTGCGCGGCACGCTGGCCAACATCCGCCTGCGCAATCAACTGGCGCCCAATACCGAGGGCGGGGTGACGAAGCATTTGCCCGACGGCATGCTGATGGCGATCTACGACGCTTCGATGAAGTATCAGAAGGACGGCGTGCCCCTGATGATCATTGCCGGTAAGGAGTACGGGTCGGGCAGCTCGCGCGATTGGGCGGCGAAGGGTGTGTTGCTGCTGGGCGTGCGCGCGGTGATCGCGGAGAGCTTCGAGCGCATCCACCGCACCAATCTGGTGGGCATGGGCGTACTGCCGCTGCAATTCCAGGCGGGGGATACGGCTGCCAGCCTGAAGTTGACCGGTGCGGAGACGTATCACATCGAAGGTGTCGCCGCCGCGCTGGGCGCAGGCGCGCCTGCGGCAACCGTGCGCGCCGTGAAGGACGACGGCACGGAGACCACGTTTACAGCTCTGGTGCGCGTGGATACTCCGCAGGAAGTGGAGTATTACCGCAACGGCGGAATTCTGCCGTACGTGCTGCGCCAGTTGGCCGTGTAGGCGACCGGAGCGGCGGGCCGGGTGCGGGCAGTTAGCTCGGCCCGCTGTGACATCATAGGAGATTCGAGGCCCGAGTGATCTTTTGCCGCAACTGCGATATTGCGCTGACGAACGACACGCTGCGATGTCCGATGTGCGGCCGCGACCTGCGGGTGCGCCTGCGCCGTATGCTGATCGGCGGCGGCGCGCTGGTCTTCTGCCTGATTTTGGGCTTGGGGTTGTGGGGTTCGGGGCGAATTAAGGCGCGCGTACAGCGCTGGGAAATTTCCAACGAGGACGTCCTGAAGGCGGCACAGAAGCTGGTGTCGACGAATCCGGCGCTTCGCAATCCGGTGGGGTTCAGCGGGATCGATCAGACCACGGTGGAGCATTGGGACGGGCGCCGCTGGCGGGTATCGGGGTACATCGATACGCGGCCGGAGCCCGGGGTGAAGGTGCGAACTCTGTACTTCGCCGTGCTACTGAATAACGGCGCCAACTGGAACC
Organism: Candidatus Solibacter sp.; assembly: GCA_039932635.1. GTDB lineage: Bacteria > Acidobacteriota > Terriglobia > Bryobacterales > Bryobacteraceae > Solibacter. Next base: position 8,608 of record JBDTPR010000054.1, on the reverse strand, counting down.
TTGAAGATCTGCAGTTGCAGAGCATGGAATTCGGGTCGGGCAAGACGCGCAGGAATTAGTTAGCCGGCGCGCTTGCCTCGATCGTGTCGGTTACAGCCGCTCCCTTAGACTACCCTCTCCCAAAGTCTACCTGCCCAATTCCTTGAGCACCCAATCGGCTTTTTGGACGTCCTTCAGGAGCCATAGCAGGAAGCGAATGTCCACGTTCACGTTACGGGCGACGGCGGGGTTGTAGCCGAAATCGTTGGCCACATTTTCCCAGACGCGATCGAAATTGAGACCGACCAGTTCTCCGTGCGAGTTGATGACGGGGCTGCCCGAATTGCCGCCTGTGGTATCGGCGTCGGCCAGGAAGTCGAGTGGGATTTCCGCGGCGTTGACCTTGGCGGCAGCGTCGAGGATAAATTGCGGCACGTCGAAGGGGTCGGCGCCCGTGTGCTTTTCGACCATGCCGGCGAGAGTCGTCTGCGGGTTGTACTGCACGCCATCGCGCGGAACATAGCCTCTGACGTGGGCGAAGGTGACGCGCAGGGTGCTGTTGGCATCGGGCGCGACGGGCTTGCCGGCGTGGGCGATGACGGCGCGACGCCATTCCGGGCGCAGGCGGGCGACGGCTCCCTCGTAAGTTTGCGTGGCGGTCTGCCAGGCGCGCAGTTCGGGCTCCAACGCGAAGGCAAGGTCGAGCATCGGATCTTTGCGCGCCTTGAGTTGAGCGGTGTTCTCTTCGAACATTTTGAGGCGTTCGGCGGTGTCGATGACTTTCGTGCCGGCGTAGAGCGCCTTGACGTCGGGCTTGAGCGCGTCGATGGCGGCGATGCGTTCGGCGGGCGCGAGTTTGGCGGCGTGCTTGAGCCAGACGGCGAGCATAGCCTGGTCGGCCGCAAGGAAGAAGCTGGATTTCTGACGTTCGAGATTGTTGTGCAAGGCGGGCAACTCGCGCGCCTGATAGGTGGGATCGCGCTCGGCGTCGGGCTTTGTGCGCTCGGCGGCGAGGCGCACGAGCGTGGTGGCCTGACGCAGCGCCAGCGGGCCGCTGGCGATGACCTGGAAGAGGAAGTCGCGGGTAGCGATCTGGCGGCGTTCGAAGGCCAGGCGGTCGAGTTCCTTTTTGGCGGCTAGCGCGCGGGCATAGGCCGGTTGTCGCGCGGCCCACGCCGTGACTGCTTCGTCCTGCTGCTGCTGTTTGGCGATGATGCTGCCGCGCGTGAAGCCGGCGACCTGCCCTTGCGCGTTGGTGTGGCTGTTATTGAGTGTTTTGAGGGTGGCGGCGACCGCGATCCCGCCCGCCTGATTGGTCTTCGTGGTTTCTTCCAGGGCGGCGATCCACTCGCCATACACCAGGTCGCGGAGTTTGAAGCGGAAGTCGCGTTCGTTGGTCATTTCTCCGGCGGTCATGGCGCGGTATGTGCGGCCGGGGTAGCCCATCACCATGACGAAATCGCCGGGTTTGACTCCGGTCTTGGCGATGGGGAAATAGAACTCGGGCTTGTACGGCTTGCCGTCTTTGTAGGCGCGTCCCATGGCGAAATCGCCGGTGTGGCGCGGCCAGCGGAAATTGTCGGGCTCGCCGCCGAATTCGCCGATGGCGCGCGGCGGCGCGTAGACCAGGCGGACGTCGGTAAGCTCGATGGTTTCGATCAGGACGTATTGCAGGCCGCCATCGAAGATGGCCACGCTGCAGCGCATCCCCGGCGTCTTTTCGCAGGCGGCTACCAGCGCCTTCTGTTTGGTTTCGACGGCCTTTGAGCGCACCAGGTCGGCGGCGTCCGCTGGCACTGCGGCGAGGACTTCCCTGGTGACGTCGGTGAATTTGTGCGGCACCGTGACGCGGCTGGTTTTGCCGGGCAGTTCGTCCTCGCGGCTGCGGGCGATGAAGCCATCGGTGATGAGGTCGCGTCCGGGACGGCTATGTTCCTGCACGATGCCGAAGAGGCAATGGTGGTTGGTGAGGAAGAGGCCGGTGTCGGTGACGAAGCCCGCGGAGCAGCCGCCGGTGGAGATGGTGGCGGCGAGCAATCCGGTGCCGCGCGCGGGATCCCACAGGCGCGAGACGGGGAGTTGCAGGCCCTGCTGGCGGAGGAATTCGGGAGGGAATTGCAGAAGCTGCTGCGGAGTCCATTTGCCCTCTTCGGCGGAGGCGGGAATTGCGAGCGCGATGCAGAGGCAGGCGGCCCAACGGTAGGTGCAACGAAGTGTCATGCGAACTACCAGGATAATCCGTGTGGGCCGGACAGCGCTCGCAGCGTTAGCCGCGATCTCCGCCAGTACCAGTACATTGCCGCGACATGCCGCCGTACGGAGCTAGTAGTTGATCCATTAACTCTCGTAAACTGTCCTAGCTACTCAGAACAGATGAAGGCGCGGAACTGCTGTCTGTATGTCCGAAATCAGGGATGAATCGAACTACTGTCGGGGGCGCCGCCAACTCTGTTCTAACTTGACATTCGCGCGTGGGCCAATGGCTCAGTGTCTTCGTCGAACCAGTTCAACACTTTGGTTGTAGGAGGTAAGAACATGCCGGTAGAGTTGTCGATTCTGGCCTCGCGCTCCCGATGTCTGGGATTGGGGTTGCTGTTCGTCGCCGCTGTATCTTCGGCAATGGCCCAGGACCCACCCGAAGTGGTCATCGGCGAACGCCTCTTTAAGGAAACCAGGTTCGCCCAGGCATTCCGTGCATTTTTGGACGGAGGGCACGGACCCAACGAGCCCATGACCTCGGGCGACCTGGTAATGGATACTACCGTTACCACGAGCGCGCCATTGGCCGGCCCCTTCGCGGGACAGTCGATGAACTGCCGGGCCTGCCACCTGGTGGATGAACACGTCGGCGCTGCGGGCGGAGGTATGCGTTCTTATAACGACTTCGCCAGGCGCAGTCCGGTGCCTCACCGCACGCAGGATACAAAGACCGCGGCGCCAAGGAATTCGCCTCCCCTGGTGAACGCATCGCTTACGCGCGCCGTCGGCATGCAATTGCATTTTGACGCGGAGTTCACCAGCCTGCCCGACCTTGTGGCTGGAACGTTGACCGGCCGGAACTATGGGTGGCTGCCGACCGAACGCGCGCAGGCCGTACAGACCGTCGCCCGGGTGATTCGCGAGGATGACGGGAGCGGAGGACTGGCTCAAGAATTCGGTGCTTTGCCTTATTCGTTGACGCTAACCGGAACTTCTCCGTCGATCCCACCCGAGTACCGGCTGCCGAGCCAGTACCGAGTAAACGTCGCGACCGCGAGTGATGACGCGATCTTCCAGGCGATCGGAAAACTCATCAGCATTTACACCGAACAACTGGTGTTCTCAACGGATCAGAACGGCAACTTCAATCTCTCGCCGTTCGACGTATTTCTGCAACTCAATGGTTTGCCTCAGCAACCCGCGGGCAGCGAAGCCCGCGAGAACTACAGCCGCCGCTTGATGACGCTGATTGCGGCTAAAGTCACCGCCGGCACACTCCAATTTGTTACCTCAAACCCCAATACTTCTGGCGGAGACTTCGACTTTCACACACAGCCGTTTGTTTTTGGACCCCAGGAACTAAACGGGCTACGCATTTTTATGCGCGAGCCGGCCGCCGCTGTGGCGTCTCCCTCGGAATTGGCTGCGGGGGGTACTGGAAACTGCATCGCCTGCCATTCGGCGCCGCTGTTCACCGATTTCCTGTTTCACAACACCGGGACCACTCAGAAGGAGTATGATGCCGTGCACTTCACCGGCGCCTTCAATGGTCTGAGTATCCCCGCGTTGGCCGCCCGCAATGCCGCGTACAATTCTTACCTTCCCGCGACTGGGACTCATCCGAATGCCGCCGAACCGTTCCGCGCGATTCCAAATAGCGCCCAACCCGGGCGGACCGACCTGGGCGTCTGGAACATCTTCGCCAACCCGGATATTCCCAAGCCGCAGGGCAACCTCAATCTGATCTTCTGCCAGCTTGCGATGAAGGAAGCGACTCCGCCAGCCAACGTGATCACTACCTGTAGCCAGACAGCCCTGCTGCCAAAGACAATCGCCACTTTCAAAACGCCGGGTCTTCGCGATCTCGGCCACTCAGGTCCGTACATGCATACGGGCCAATTCGACGCGTTGGACGACATCGTCACCTTCTACCAGGAAACCTCGCAACTCGCGCGTGCGGGTACCTTGCGCAACGGTGCCCGGGAACTCAAGGGCATTGCGCTGATCGGGTCCGACACGGCTGCGCTGGTGGCATTTCTCAAATCGCTAAACGAGGACTATCAATGAGAACGACATTCCGAATCATAACTCTCGCCGGACTGGCGTCGTGTCTGACTGGCGCTCTCTCCGCGGGGGTGGTGACATTCTCCTCGCGATCTCAATTCGACGCCGCGGCGCCTGGCCTGCCGGTGGAGGGATTCGAAGCTGGCAACGTGGCCGACGTGGATTTTGCGTCGTGCCCGTCTCCCTTGAACAGTACTTCCAATAATTCCTGCTTTACACCGGGGCAGATACTCGCTGGTCTGGATCTCAACAATGGCGGCATCGATCATAGCGGCGCGGAGTTCGCCCTGATCGGCGCTGGAATGTTTGCCAACCTCAGCAAGATGCTGCTGCTGAACTACGGCGACGAGATCCTGAACCTCGATTTTGGTCCGGCCGCGAAGGCCGTGGGTTTCGACCTATATTCCCTGCTATCGACCGATCCGTTTCAGGTCGAGGTATTCGGCGCTAGTGGTTCGCTGGGAACCTTCTCCGCCGATCCAGCATTTACGGGCGGCTTTTTCGGTGTCTTCTCGGATGGTGAGGCGATTACGCGCATTAGCGTTACGCCGTCCGCCGGGGATTTCGCGGGTGTCGATGACATCGCCTTCGGCACTCCCACACCGGAGCCGGGTACGGTGCCGTTATGCCTGTTCGGCAGCGCCATTCTCTACGCAATTACTCGTGGGAAACAACGCACCGCCGAATAGACGCTAAAGTAGACGGCTCGCAATGCCGGGCCGTGGTCCATGGTAGGATGAGCCTCCAGGGTCGAAAAACCACCGCTCCCTCGCGGTCGCGGCTCTGATTGGGGAGATCGCCCTCAGGTGGGGGGACGCAGTTGAAAGTGGCATTGGGATTGTTGATGGCTTTCGTGGCCGCGGCGGCGGACAATCAGCTCACGCCGCGGGAGAAGGCCGATGGGTGGCGACTACTCTTCGACGGCAAGACCACCGACGGTTGGCTGGAGATTACGGGCAAGCCCTTCCCCTCGAACTGCTGGACCATCGAGAACGGGTCGTTGAAGGCGATTCCGCGGACTGACGGCTTTCAGGATATCCGCACCCGGGATACGTTCCGCGATTTCGAATTCGAATTCGATTGGATGTTGAAGGCGGATGGCAACTCCGGTGTGAAATACCTGGTGCAGAAGATCGACGACTGGGCGAATAAGGACGGACGTCAGGCGCGGGCGCGCGGCATGGAGTATCAATTGGCGGACGATCGCAATGCCGATGCCGCGTCGGACCCGTCGCGCGTTGCCGGGGCGCTTTATTCGGTGATCGCACCGGTCCCGAAGGTGGCGCCGAAGATCGGCGAATTCAATCGCTCAAGGCTGGTGGTGCACGCGGGCGTGGTGGAGCACTGGCTCAACGGCACACGCGTGGTGCGCTATGAAATCGCGGCGCCGGAGGTGCAGAAGCAACTGCGCAACCTGCGTAAGGACGAGGCGCCGATCGTACTCGAAGGGCCGATCAGTTTGCAGAATCACTCGTCGGAAACGTGGTTCCGCAATCTGAAACTACGAGTGCTCAAGCCTTGATCATCCAAGCTTGAGCAGCGTGCACTTCTTCAGGAAATCGGGATCGAAAGTGACCCCGAGGCCATGGCCAGTGGGGACCGGAATCGTGCCGTTTTTGATTTCGAAATTCGGCGTGTACCAGGCTTCCTTCTTGGCATCGGCGCGCGACACGTATTCCATGTAGGGACCGATGTTGGGCGTGGTGGCGGCAAATTGGAGGATGTTTACCGAGGCCGCGCCGGTCTGCGTGTTGTGCGGGCAGATCCACATGTTGTTGGCCTTGCGCGCCATGCGGGCCACGCGGGCGGCGCGAATGAAACCGCCGTTGTAATTGAGATCGGGCTGTACGATATCGATGACTTTGTTTTCGATCAGCCACTGAAATTGCCAGAGGCTGGAATTCTGCTCGCCGTAAGCAATCTTCATGGTGAGGGCGTCGGCCACCTTCTTGGTCTCGCTCAATTCTTCCCACGGGCAGGGCTCTTCGAAGAAGAGATAATTCAGGTCCTGCAACTTCTTGCCGACTTCGATGGCCTTGGCGGCGGTGTAGCTGCCATTGGCGTCGGCCACCAGGGTGACCTTGCCGGCGAGTTGCTTGGCGGCGAGTTCGAGGATTTTATCGGTGCGGCCGGGGTAGGTGTCGCGATTACCGCTCATGCGGCCGCCGATCTTGAACTTGACGCACTTGGCGCCGGTGGCCGCGACTCCCTTCACATAGACATCCACCTCCTCCTCAGCCGTGGTATCGCGGCCGGAACCGGAGAGGTAGACGGGAATTTCCTTACGCAGGATGCCGCCCATCAATTCGCCCGAGGGCTTGCGAACGGTGCGCCCCAGCAGGTCGAAGATGGACTGCTCGACGTAGGCGACGGGGCACCAGAAAGCCTGGCCGGAAAGCTTGTAGTTGGCAATGTAGACGTCGTCGATCAGGGTCTCGATATCGCGCGCGTCCTTGCCGAGGAAGTGGGGGATGACGCGGCGGTGAAGGATGGGAATGAAATCCTCCATATCCTTCGTGAGGATCACGGCCTCCGCGCCGTCGGTGGAGCGCGTACGGACGAAGTACTGCTTGCCGTTTTGCAGCAGCTCGATGGAGGCGATCTTCACCGGCGACGTGACGTGCTTATGCAGGTCGAAGACGGGCTTCTGGTAGTCGGGCATGGGCGACCCCTGCGGGTCGGCAGCGTGGGCGAGGGGGGAGGCGGCCAGCAGGGCAGCGGCCTTGGCGAAATCGCGCCGGTTCATGCAGACAGCATACCGCGCGGCAGAGTTTAGGACACGCTTCCACGCGTCTCCCGCCATGTTCCCCGCCGAGGTTCACGACTCAGGGCGCGTTGTAGGATATAACTTAATGAAGCACGACACGGACCAGCTTGGCAGCACTACGGGCAAACGCGTCAAGCGGCGCCAACCGATCGAGCGCGAGGACAAATCCGCTCCGGTGAAGATATCCGCGGCGATGCGGGCCTTGTTGCTGGCGGCTGTGTTTGCCGTGGTTTTCGTTGCGTATTCGAATTCCTTTAATTCTCCTTTCTTGCTCGACAACGACCCCATCATTCTCAAAGACGCACGCATACGCTCGGTCACAACGGACCATGTGGAACGTATTTTGCACGGCGAGTACTGGCCGCTGGGAATGTCTGGTTTGTACCGGCCCGTCACCACGTTCTCTTTCCTGTTCAACTATTCGATCCTCGGGAACGGCACAGATCCATCGGGTTACCACTGGCTGAATCTCATCCTGCACATGGTAAACGTCGGGCTGGTGTATCTACTCGGCCTGGTAATTTTCCAGCAGTTGCCTTACGCCTTGGTGCTGGCTGCGCTCTGGGGGATACATCCGGTGCTTACGGAATCGGTGACCAATATCGTGGGGCGCGCGGACATGTTGAGCGCGCTCGGGGTGCTGACCGCTTTGCACGCCTATCGTAAGTCGCTTGAGACTTCGGGCGGCCGGAGAGTGATGTGGACTGCGGTTATCGCACTTGCTTGCGCGATCGGTATGTTCTCTAAGGAAGCTACCATCGTCGTGTTGGCAGTGATCGTGATTTACGATTTGACGTTTGGACGGGCCGCTTCATGGACGTCCCGCGTGCCGGGCTACATCGCTGCGATTGTTCCGTGTCTCGCCTTCCTGTATGTGCGGGTTCAAGTGCTCGGCGGCGCGGCGTCCACCGGATTTCCTTTCGGCGATAATCCGCTCATCGGCGCGAGCTTTCTGGTGTCGCGGATGACCGCTATTAAAGTGATCGGGCGTTACCTGGCGTTGCTGGCCTGGCCCCGGTGGCTATCCTACGACTACTCCTTCAACGAAAACCCGTTATACGGCGGCGGCATCGCGAATTGGGAAGATCTCAAGGCGGTGCTATCGCTATTAGTGTGTCTTGCGGCCTGCGCACTCGCCGTCTTCTGTTACAGGAACCGCAAGCCAGTGTTCTTCGCGGTCGCGTTTTTCTTTGCCACCCTCGCGCCAACATCGAACCTGATTATTCTAATTGGCAGCATTATGGCGGAACGGTTCCTCTACCTTCCATCCATCGGATTCATCGTGCTGGTAGTCTATGGCGCGCACCAGCTTTCGCAGCAACTCACGTCGCGCTGGCCGGCTTACCGCAGTGTGGTCCCCGCGGCATTGGTAATCCTGCTGATCGGTTACACCGGCCGGACAGCGTCTCGCAATGCGGACTGGGCGGATCAAGGGCGATTCTGGCGCAGCGGGGCAGAAGCCGCGCCTAACAGTTACAAGACCAATCTCACGGTAGCCAACAATACCCTGTTTGTAAGTGAACAGGATTGGGCGACTGCAATCCTGCAGGTCAACCGCGCGCTCGCCATTCTCGACCCTCTCCCCGACCTGCAAAATGT
>JBDTPR010000053.1:0-16937 GCA_039932635.1 Candidatus Solibacter sp. | reverse complement strand
TGAGGACTTCGATCTCGTCGCCGAACCAGGGAAAGCCTTCGCGTGTGAGGTCGTGGGCGCGGGCGTTGTTGGGCGGCAGCCAGCGGGGCGTGTCGATGCCGTAGAGGATGTCGTCGGTGACGTCGAAGGCGAAGTAGAGGCGGGTGGCGTCGTGCTTGACGTAGGCTTTGAGTGACAGGTCCTTGGGATCGGTGACGGGGGAGAATTGCGGCTTCCAGGCTTGGACGCCGGAGAAGGTGGTGGCGTCGGTCCACTCGCCGGGGGAGAGGATGCCGTCGAGGACGGGAGTTTTGCCGGGGCGCGCGTCGAGGGTGCGGGGGTCCTGGCCGGCGAAGAGGCAGGCGGCGGTGGCCAGGGCTGCGAGGCGGGTGTGAGGGGACATGGTGGGAGCATATCCCATCGGCTGACCGCTCGCAAAATCCATCGTAATGTTGGGGCCGCCGATGAACGCCGATGGACGCCGATAGGCCAAAGCAAAGGGGGTTCTGTGAGATTGAGACTGTGTAAAGGTGTGTAAGTCGAGCTATTTACAGCAACTTCATAAGATATTCAGGTATTATTAAGCATGATTCTGGAAGCTGAACTCCTACAAAATCTGGCCGCACTGCCTGTGGAGAAACGCGCGATTACCAATTTGCGCGTGCTCAACGAAGCTTACGACTATTCCAAGCCGAGCTCGTTTGTGCGCGGCATGCGGATCGACTTAAATGGTCTGGCGATCCTTCTAATTTCGGGCACCGCCAGTATCGATGAAGAGGGGAATAGCGTCCATATTGGTGATTTCCGCGGGCAGTTGCAGCGTACGTATCACAATATCACCGGCCTGCTGGAGGCCGAAGGCGCTACGTGGCACGACATCGTGCGCACCACTTGCTACCTGCGCGATATCGAACGCGATTACGCGGCGTTTAATGAAGAACGTACCGAATTCTTCCGGGAACAGAAGCTCGACCCGGTGCCCGCATCCACCGGGATTCAGGCGATTCTCTGCCGTCCCGAGCTGCTGATTGAGATCGAGGCGATTGCCATGTTCAGGGTCCCGCCTAAGGCATAGGATGCGGTTTTCCGCCGCGAGGCGAGCGAGCCGTTTGGTCACGCTCCTCCTCCTGCCCCGGTTTGCGATTCCACCCGCCTACAGCGCACCCAAGGTCAGACTCATCTCGATTCAAGCAGCGCCCGGCGATTTCGTGCTTGCCGGGAAGTGGGCGTCGCAGCGCATCGTGGTCACGGGAAAGTCAGCCGACGGCAGGCTGCACGACGTCACGGCACAAACGCAGTTCAAGATTTCCAATCGGAGGGTTGCCGCAGTTAGTAAGTCGGGGTTAGTGACTCCGGTGGCCGATGGCGGAGCCTTCGTGGAGCTTAGTGCGCTGGGCAAGAAGGAGAAACTCCACGTTACGGTGAAGGGCTCGCGCGAGGGGACCGCTGCTTTCCTCACCGAGGTTCGCCCGATGCTGAGTACGCTGGGCTGCAATAGCGTCCAGTGTCATGGCGCGGCTCGCGGCAAGGGCGGCCTGCGGCTCTCGCTTTTCGGCGGCGATGCGGAATCGGATTTCGAAGCGTTGACGAAGGCGGAAGGCGGGCGGCGCGTCAATCGCGTAGAGCCGCGCGAGAGTTTGGTTTACCTGAAGTCCACTGGGGGCTTGGGACACGCTGCGATGGCGGGAGCGCGCGAGGCCGAGATTCTGCTGACGTGGCTGGAAACGGGCGCCTTGTGGAGCAGCAAAGAGAATGCCCGGATAGTGGACTTGAAGGTGTATCCGGACTCGCGCAGCCTGCAAAAAGGGGAGACGCAGCGGCTGCTCGCCACGGCCATGTTTTCGGATGGCCAGGTTCGCGATGTCACGGCCGACGCCACGTACTTCACGCGCGACGCGAAGATCGCGAGCGTGACTAAAGACGGCCTGGTGAAGGCCGAGGACTCGGGCGATGCCGTGATCGTGGCGACGTACCAGCGCAAGAGCGCGGTGCTGCTGGCCCGCATTCCGCAGGCCGGGCCGAAGCCCTTCCCTGCCCCGGATGGCGGCGGCCGGATCGACGCACTGGTCTACCAGAAACTCAACGCGATGGGCGTGCCGCCTTCGGACATTGCGTCGGACGAGGTCTTCCTGCGCCGCATTTATCTGGACGTCATCGGGCTACTGCCCTCGGCGGAAGAGGCGCGCGCGTTCCTGGCGAAACCCGATCGCGCCCGGCTGGTGGACGAGCTGTTGGCGCGCGATGAGTTTAACGATTTCTGGTCGCTCAAATGGGGCGACCTGCTGCGCATCAAGAGCGAGTATCCGGTGCGCGTGTGGCCTAAGGCTGTGGCGGTCTACTACCAGTGGGTGCACGATAGTCTGCAGGCCAATAAGCCTTACGATCAGTTCGCGCGCGAACTGCTGACGGCGACCGGCAGCAACTTCCGCGTGGGTCCGGCGAATTTCGTGCGCGCGGTGCCGAGCAAGGATCCGCGCACACTGGGCGAGACGACGGCTCTGGTGTTTATGGGACAGCGCATCGGGTGCTCGCGGTGCCATGCGCATCCGCAGGAGAGCTGGACGTTGGACGACGATCTGGGGCTCGGCGCATTTTTCGCACGCGTGAATTACAAAGCCACGCAGGAGTGGAAAGAGGAGATCGTATATACGGATTTCCGCGGGACCTTGCGCCATCCGCGCACACGCGCCGTGGTGGAGCCGAGGTTCCCGGGCGCGGCGGCGGCAGTCAAGGTGGCGGCGGAAGAGGATCCGCGCGGGCAACTGGCGGCGTGGCTCACGTCGCCGGAGAATCCTTACTTCGCGAAGGCGATTGTGAATCGCATCTGGTACTGGCTGTTGGGACGGGGCATCATTCACGAGCCCGACGATCTACGTCCCGGCAATCCGCCGGTAAACCCGGAATTGCTGACGTATCTGGAGAGTGAACTGATCGGGCACAAGTACTATCTGCGCCACATATATCGGATCATTCTGAATTCGCGGACCTATCAACGCGCAAGCGAACCGAATGAGTGGAACGCGCGCGACACGACGCTTTTTTCGCACTACACCGTACGGCGGTTGGGCGCGGAGCAGATGCTGGACGCGATCTCGCAGGTCACCGAGACCAGCGAGAAATTCCGCAGCATTATTCCGGAGCCCTTCTCCAACTGGCCGGCGAATTTTCGCGCCACGCAGATTTCCGACGGGAATACGGAGTGCAATTTCCTGGACCTCTTCGGACGCCCGCCGCGCGATACGCCCTACGAGGCCGAGCGCAACAGCGACGTGACGCTCAAGCAGGCGCTCTATTTGCTGAACTCCGAGCAGCTGGAAGGCAAGCTTGCCACGAGTCCGCGGCTCAAGCAACTTCTGGCGAAGAGCGATGGCGATTTGCTCGACGAGATCTATCTGAGTTCGCTGGCACGATTCCCCACGGCGGAAGAGAAGCAGCGGCTGTCGGCGTACCTGGGAGCGAGGAAGGCGGCGCGCCCGCAGGCCGTGCAGGACGTGGTGTGGGCGCTGCTGAATTCCAAGGAATTCGAGTTCAACCACTGATGAGGAAACATGCTGGACATACCGGGTCGTAGAGGCTTCCTGAGAGTGGGCGCGGCGAGCATGATCGGGCTCACACTGGGCGACTGGTTCCGCGCGAAGGCGCAGTCGGTTTCAGCGGCGAAGGCGAAATCGGTGATCCAACTGTGGATGGCCGGCGGACCGACGCAGACCGATACGTGGGATCCCAAGCCGAATGCGGGCGAGGATTTCACGGGCCCGCTGCGGCGCACGCTGGCGACAGGCGTGGCCGGCATGGTGGTGGGCGAGTTGCTGCCGTTGTGCGCCAAGCAGGCGGATAAGTACACGATCATCCGCAGCATGACGCACGGCAATCACGCGCACGAGACGGCGGCGTACATTATGCAGACGGGGAGCATGCCGACCGCGGAGCTGGTGTATCCGGCGTTGGGCGCGATCGTGGCGCTGAAGAAGGGCGCGAATAGCACGCTGCCTCCGTATATAACGCTGACGAATCCGCTGGGCCGATTCAGCGAGGCGGGGTTTCTGGGCAACGGGTCGAAGACATTTGCGCCGGGCGGCGATCCTAATAATGCGAATTTCAGAGTGCAGGGCCTGGTGCCTCCGCGCGGGATGACCGAGCAGCGGATTAATGAGCGCCGCGGGCTGCTTAAATCGGTGGACGCGCTGGCCTCGCAGGCCGACCGGCAGCAGGTGTACCGCGAGATGGATGAGTTTCAGCAGAAGGCGTACGGGCTGATCCTCGGCGATGCGCGGAAGGCGTTCGATTTGTCGCTGGAGAAGGATACGGTGCGCGAGCGATATGGGCGCAATCAGTTCGGCCAATCGTGTCTGTTGGCGCGGCGGCTGGTGGAGGCCGGGGTGCCGTTCATCACTATCAATGATGGCGGTTGGGACACGCATAAGAACAATTTTGAAGCCATGCGGCGGAAGCTACCGATTCAGGATCAGGGGCTCTCGGCGCTGCTGGAAGATCTGGCGCAGCGCGGGCTGCTGCCGGAGACTGTGGTGACGTGGTACGGCGAGTTCGGACGGACTCCGCGGGTGGTCAATGAGGCGCCGTGGTTCGGCGGGCGGCATCATTGGGCGAGCGCGTTTTCGGCGGTGGTGGCGGGCGGTGGGTTCAAGGGCGGACAAGTTGTCGGGAGCACCGATGCGCGCGGTGAAACGGTGCGCGACAGGCCGGTGTACCCTTGGGATCTTTCGGCGAGTATCTACAAACTCCTGGGCATCGATCCGCATGGGAAACTTCCGCATCCCCAGGGATGCGTGGCTTATGTGAGTCCACGCAGTTTGCAGAGCGGCGGATTGCTTACGGAGATCATGTGAGGGGGAAACGCGAAGGCCGGCCTTCAACCGGTGTACCGACTGAACTCGGTACGCAGACTGAAGTCTGCCCCACAATGGCAAGAGTAACTGGACAGGCTTTGCTCGCGTTGCTGGCTGCTGCGATGAGTCTCGGTGCGGCGACGGCTCCTGTGACCGCATTGGCATTCACTCCCGATGGCAAAATGCTGGTGGTCGGTGGCTACAAAGAGGTGGCGCTGTGGAATCCCTTGGATGGGAAATTGGTGGGCAAGTGGCCCGGGCTTGCGGGGCAGGTGCGGGCGCTGGCTTTCGGCAAGGAGAGCGGTACGGTCGCGGTGGCCACGGGAGTCCCGGGGCGCGCGGGCGCGGTCGAACTGCTGGACCTTGCCACCGGCGGTATCACGGCAATCGAGCAGGCGAAGGATGAAGTACGGGCGGTGGCGATCTCGCCCGACGGGCGCTACCTCGCCACTGGGGGCGCGGACGGCATTGTCCGCATCTGGAATCTCGAAAGCAAAGTCTCGCGAGAACTGAAGGGCCACAGCGATTGGATCACTGGCGTGACGTTCTCTCCCGATGGCAAATTGTTCGCCACCAGCAGCGCGGACCGCACGGCGCGCGTCTGGAAAACGGAAACCTGGAAGGAAGAATTCCAAGTGCCGCTGGTGATTACTGAGCCTGTCACCGCCATCTCTTTCGCTCCGGAAGGCGACTTGCTGGCCTTCACCACGGGCGGTCCGGAAGAGCGCGCGGTACGCACATGGCGAACGCGCGGGGCCTTCACCGAAATCGATTCCTCGCGTCCCGGAGCACGCAATCAGGTAATGCAGACTCGCACCCTGGATACCGGAGCCTGCATGCCGCTGGCGCTCGCATGGACGAAGGCGACTCCGCATTCGCGGGTGATTGTGGGCTGCACCGATAAGACCGTCCGCGTAATGGGACAGGGCGGCAACACGTTCGCGACGCTCGCGAGCCACGCCGATTGGATCTACGCGGTGGCTGCTCGGCCCGATGGCTCGCGGATCGCATCGGGCGGCGGGGACGGCGCAGTGAAGATATGGAATAGCGCGGGCCGGCTGCTCTTCACGCTCGGAGAAGGGACCACACTGCCATGAGGGCTTGGCCAGCACTGGTACTTCTTCCGGCCATGCTGGCGCTGGTCAGCGGAGCGCCGCAATTGCTGGAGCCCGTGCAGCCCGTCCTGGCGTGGGTATATCCCGCCGGCGGACAGCGCGGCACCACGTTCGAAGTCACTGCGTCGGGCACCAGCATCGTGCCACAGACGGTGCTAGTGACGGGCGGTGGAGTCACCGGCAAACTGGTGGACGGCGCCGCTCCTAATAAGGTGAAGTTCTCGGTCACGATCGCGGCCAACGCCGAACCCGGCGAGCGCGAACTGCGGATTCTCAATGCGGGCGGGGTCTCCAATGGCTTCCGCTTTAAGGTCGGCGAGCTGCCCGAGATCGTCGAAGTCGAGCCGAATTCCGAGAAGGCCGCGCCGCAGAAGCTGGCCGCGCTGCCGATTGTAGTGGATGGGCAGATCCTCGATTCGGACCGCGACTACTTTCGCTTTGCCGCCACGGCGGGCCATACGCTGGTGCTCTCGGTAGAGGCGCGCAGCCTGCTGCCTTTCATCGCCGACGCGGTGCCCGGATGGTTCGATCCGCAGCTCACCGTGTACGACGGGGCGGGCAAGCAGGTGGCCTTCGCCGACGACCACCGCTTCCGTCCCGATCCCGTGATGTTTTTCAGCCCGCCCGCGAATAGAGAGTACACGGTGGAACTTCGCGACGTCGTGTATCGCGGCCGCGGTGATTTCGTTTACCGGCTGACGATTGCCGAGCGCCCTTTCGTGAGCGATGTCTTTCCGTTGGGCGGCCAGCGAGGCAGCGACGTAGAGGTGGAATATCGCGGCGTGAATCTGAGGGCGGCGCGCGGTACGGTGAAGGTCCCGGAGGACGCGCAGCGCTGGTTCACGGTGGAGGGACTTCCGTTCGGCGTCAGCGATCTGATTGCGGTTCGCGAGTTGGAACCCAACAACGGGTTCGATCAGGCGCAGCGTATCGTTACGCCGGTGGCGATCGACGGGCGCATTGAAAAACCCGGCGACTCCGATTACTTCGTGTTCGCCGCGAAGAAGGACGAGAAGCTCGTGATCCAGGTGCAGGCACGCCGCCTGGGTTCGCCGATGGATTCGGTAATCACGCTCTACGACGCGCGGCGGAATCAGGTGGCAGAGAACGACGATTGGAACGACCCGCTGTACGCGATGCTGGCGCACAACTCCGACTCGCGCGTGTTCTACACCATTCCCGCCAACGGCGACTATTATCTGCGGCTGCGCGACATACAGGGCAAGGGCGGCGAGGAGTACGCGTACCGTCTGCTGGTGGACGCGCCGCATCCCGATTTCACACTACGCATTGCGCCCGACAATCCCCGCCTCGGGGTGGGCGACACGGCGGCGATCACGATCTCGGCGGTCCGGCACGACGAATTCGCGGGTGAAATCAGACTCGCCGTGGAGGGTCTGCCCGCGGGTTATTTGGCGAGCGAGGCGCTGATCGCCGCCGGCCAGAACGAAGGGCGTCTGACGATTACCTCACCGGCGAGCGCGGTACCCGAGGTGCTCTCACCCGTGATTACCGGACTTGCGACGATTGGCAAGGAGACCGTGCTGCGTAAAGCGGAATCGGCGGAATCCATGATGCAGGCTTTCGCTTCCACGCACGTGCTGCACACGAAACAACTCTTCCTCGCGGTGGCGCCGGGCACTGCCTACACGCTCGCTACCGGCATTCCGCGCGGGAAACTGCTGGAGCTCAAGCCGGAGAGCGACACGCCGATTACGGTGAAGGTACTGCGCAAGGAAGGCGTGAAGACCGGCGTTACGATCACGGCCGTACGACTGGCCAATAACACGATTACCACGCGGAGTGTCTTTGTCGCGCCCGAGAAGGCCGAGGCCGAAATCGTGCTCAGCGTGGCCAAGGACGCGAAGGTCGGGCTGCGACAGGACGTGATTATTAGCGGCCTGATGCGCGCGGGAAGCCAAAGCATCGTGCGGTACACGCAGGCGATCCCCGTTGTCGTGATCGCAAAGTAAGTGCCCGGCTGAGGTGTGTGATCCGTCACTCATCACGCGGGCGAGGTGGGCCGCTGCTACTCAAAAGTGATACGGTTTTAGGCGGACCATCACTTAAAGTCTGAGGTGAGTAAGCATGGCAAAGCGAAAAGCACCCGCCAAGAAAGCCGCGCCCCGCGCCGCGAAATCCGCCAACGGAATGAAGACATTCTCGCTGCACGCGTTCGACGCGAGTTCGGCGCCAATGCTCGATAGCCTGAGGGACGAACGGGCGGCGCACCCCGCGTTCGCTATGGGCGGCGCCGCCGGTGTGACCCAACTCGATGCGGAAACGGTCGCCAAACGATATCTGAAGCAGGCGCTGGAAAGTAAGGCCGTGCCCGCACTCACGGCCCCGAAAGACGCCGGGGTTACCAGCGACTTCAAGAGCCTCGGTACGGAAACGGTGCCGCTCACCGGCACGACCAACGTCAAGTTCCGGCAGAGCTTCAACAACATCCCTGTGTACGGCTCGCTGGTGACGGTTGAGTTGGACGACGACAACGAACTGGTCAGCATGAACTCCTCGCTGGGCGAACCCGAAGGCGTCAGCCCGGTGGCCAAGATCTCGGCCGCCGACGCGCTGAAGACGGTCGGCAAGCTTCCGCAGGTGCGCAATGTGGACGGCATCGTGCCGCAGTTGAATTTCTATTTCGATGCGGCGCGCTCGAAATGGCGCCTGGTGTTCATCCTGGAAGACGTGCCCGTGTCGCATTCGAAAGATTCCGTGAAGCCCGGTCCGCAGTGGAGCGATTTCCTGATCGATGCGCAGTCCGGCGCGCTGGTTATCGAGCTGCCGCGCTCGCCGAGTATGGCGGCGACGGTGGAAACGGCGTTGGACGGGAAGAATCAGACGCGCCAGATCACGGTGGACATCTCGGGCAAAACCAAGCTGCTCAAGGACACCAAGCTGAACGTGCAGACGTTCGACTTCAAGTTTAAGGATCCGGTGGTCAACGATAGCAAGCTGCCGGGCACGGCGCTCAAGAACCCGCCGAAGTGGAGCGCCAGCGCAGTCAGCGCGCACGCCAATGCCGAAGCCGTGGCCGGCTTCCTGCGCAACGTTTTGCGGCGCAACAATATCGACAACAAGGGCGGCGCGATGAACTCGAGCATCAATTGCGTCGTCAAATCCGAGAGCGATGACGGGAAGCAGTGGTTCAACGCTTTCTGGGACGGGAAGCAGATGGTGTACGGACAGGTGCTGAATGGCGCGGCGCTGATGTCGCTCTCGGTGGACCTGGACGTGGTGGGCCACGAGATGTTCCACGGAGTGACGGATATGACTTCGAGGCTAGAGTACGCGTTGCAATCGGGCGCACTCAATGAGAGTTACTCGGATATTTTTGGGGTGATCATCGCGAATTTCAGTAATGCCGACATCATCAATTGGAATTGGGAAATCGGCGCGGGGCTGGATACCGGCGGCAAGCCGTTCCGAGATATGCGCACGCCGGCGTTATTCGGCCAGCCGGATAGTATGAAGAATTTCAAGGTGCTGCCGAATACCGACAGGGGCGATTGGGGCGGCGTGCATACCAATAGCGGCATACATAATAAGGCAGCCTTCAATATTTTGACCTCGGTGGATGCGGCCAAGAAGCTGGTCTTCACGGCGCAAGAGGCGGCGGGCGTTTTCTATATTGCGCTTACGCAGCAATTGTCGCGCACCTCGCAGTTCAGCGACAGCCGCCGGGGCGTTCTGACGGCGGCTCGGACGTTGTTTCGCACGCTGCCCCCGGAACAGCAGAAGCAGAAACTCGACGCGATTGGGGCGGGGTTCGACGCTGTCGGAATTGTGTAAGAGTCCGAGCTCCGCTCGGATCGCTCCCTTAGAAGCCGCGAATTATTGTGAACTCCATCGGAGCCGCGACCGTGAGGGAGCGTTCGGCATGCGGCGTCTCAAGCAAATTAGCAACCGCTCCCTTACGGTCGCGGCTCTGATGGGGGCTCGTGACGATTCAGGCGGCTGGCTTAGTAAGTGTCCCCTCCGGGTTGGGTGGAGTGGATCACTCCGTTCACCACATCGAGCGTATAGGCCACGCCGCCGTGGCCGCTCCAGGTTTTGAGATCGAAATCGCCTCCCTTGGGCGCGCGGTACACTTCGATGCCCCGGAAGGTCAAGGGCGTCCCCGGCTTGCAGACTTCGGCGGGTGTGCGGGCTCGCAAGAAATACACGCTGCCTTCGCCATCCACCGCGACATGCCCGCCGGCCTCGGTGAGCGCTCCGGTGCGTTCGTCGATCGCGATGCCGCGCGCTTCCTTAAGTTTGCCATCGTGGAGCATGCGGGCGAGAAACGCCAGGGTGCGGCCCATGCGATCGCGCGCGTGGAAGTGACTGTCGGTGATCACACCTTTGAGCGCGGGGATGCGCAAGAAGTCGGTCGCCACGGTGACGTGCTCATCGAAGGGATTGGCGAGCGCCTGCGCGGTGGTGACCGTGTCCTTCTCGGCCGTGAACAGATATTCGCCGAGCACGGCGAGTCCCGCGCTCGTCCCGCCCACCGGCACGCCCTTATCGATGAGGTACTGTATGGCTTCGGAGACCGGGGTGTGGTTCCACATCCGGACATAGTTCCACTGATCGCCGCCGGCGATGAAGAGGGCCTCAGCCTTGCGGATGCGGCCGGCGACGAACGGATCGCGGGCTGCCTCGGGCGTGGCCACCACCAGGCTCTCCACCGAATCGATGGCCGACAGACCCTTCATGTATGAGTTGTAGCCATCGGCGCCGGACGCGCGCAGCACCACCACATCGCCGCCGCCGGAGCGCTCGAGAAACCAGCGGGTGACGGAATCCTGGTCCTTGCCGCCGCCCACAAGAGCGAAGCCCGCGGTGGTCTTTTTCTGGACATCGGCATCGCTGCCGGTGAGGTAATACTTGTAGGGCGTGTCGGCGAAAAAGGCGGCGCCGGGGATCATCACGACGAACAGCGCGGCGAACAGCATCAGGGCAGGGCGCGAAAACGAAAACGGCATTCCACCAGAGTACCCGACGCGGGGCGCTTGGATTACTTACTGAGGGTCCAGGCCAGTACGCGCTCCAGGGCCGCCGCGGTAGCTTTATCCAACTTCGCGCCGGGCAGCCTGATGTCGGCGCATTCGATGGCTCCGCGCCGGCGCAGCACTTCCTTGCGAATCGCCATGCCGAGGCCTTCCTGGAATTCGAAACGCATTAATGGCACGAAGGGATAGAACGCGTCGGCGGCCGCATCCAGATCGCCGGTGTGGCAGAGCTTCACGATCTTCACCAGGATCTCCGGGTACGCAAAGCCCGTCATCGCTCCGGTGGCGCCCGCCATCAATTCCTCCAACAGAAACACGCCACCGAGGCCGCCGAAGATCCCGAGTTCCATGCCTTGCGCCGCCTCGCGAATCCGCGACGTTTTGAACGGGGTTGGCGGATCTTCCAGCTTAATGGTGTTCGCGGCCTTCACTTCCTTCGCGATTCTTACCAGCAGCGCGGGCTCCATGGCGAAGCCCGAGATGGGCGGGAAATCCTGAATCACAATCGGAATCTCGACGGCGTCCGCCACCGCCGCGAAGTGCCGCACGACGGACTCCGAATTCAACTTCGGCGCACGCGGCGGACTGATCATCACGGCGTCCGCTCCGGTCTCCTTCGCGAACTTCGTGTAGTCGATGCAGGTGCGCACGCCATCGGCTGTGGCGCCGGCGACAACGCGCACACGACCGTTGACATGACGCACCACCGTCTCCAGAATCTTGACGCGCTCGCCATCATTCATGCGCGCGGCCTCGCTGGTCACGCCGAGTGCCGTGAGGCCGTTGACGCCGGCGCCGATGAACAGGTCCACCACGCGCTTCAGGCTCTCCAGATCCACCTCGCCGCCCGCTGTAAAGGGCGTGGGCAGCACCGAATACACACCTTCCAACTTCAAGCCGTTTCCTCCGCAATGTTTTAAGAGTACTCTGCTATTGTAAGCGTTTACGCCAAAGACAATACCATGGCACCGAATGCATTCATCGGCCAGGCTGACCCGCCCACCGATGCGCAACTGACCGCGGAACTCGGCGCCGCCCGAGCCGTGTGGGACGAAGTGCTGACTGCGCTGGACCTGCCGGTCCATGAGTGGAATTCCTATTCGCTCAAGGCCGGATGGTCGCTCAAACTCAAACTGGGAAAACGCACCATCGTGTACCTTGCACCAGTGCGCGGCGCCTTTCGCGTCGCTTTCATCCTAGGACCCAAAGCGGTGGCTGCCGCACCGGCCGCCAAGCTCTCCAAGTCCCTGCTGAAATTAATCGATGAAGCGCCGCGCTATCCCGAAGGCACCGGAGTGCGGCTCGAAGTCAGATCGAGCAAAGATCTACCCGCGATCAAGAAACTCGCCGCACTGAAACTCGCGCACTGAGTTATTGCGCGGGCTGCGACCACGGCGGCACGATACCATTGACGCGCGCGTACGCGATGGCCTGTCCGAGGTGCTCGGCAATGTGCGTGTCGATGGTTGCCAGGACGCCGCCCATGGGCGCCGGACGCCCGAAGAAATCGATTTCGCGCGCCATCGCCGAAGCCGTACGCACACCTTCAAAGGCGCTGCGCACACTCGCGAAGCTTTCCTTTAAGAGCGTCAGCACGCGCTCTTTGCTCGCAGCGTCCGTTTCGGCCTTCGCGTTCTGCTCGATCTGTTTGAGCAGTTCTTCGCGCGTCGGCGACTTGCCCGCGACATTAAGTAGCAGTTGATTGCCGTACGCGATATGCAGGAACACTTCCTTGATGCTGCGCACGCCGGGCGCCGGACGCCACGCGTACTTTTCCTCCGGGATGGCCGCGGCCAGTGCGAGTACCTGCTTCTCGATGCCGTCGAACGGCAGGATCAATTCAGCCGCGGCCACCAGCGGCGGAACATCCTTGGTGTCCAGCAACTCGACGTCGAAAATCAACTCCGCCTTGGGTGGAATCTTGCCGCGCCCGTTCTCACCGTAGGCCAGCGCGTACGGCAGGAACAGGCGCCGCTTGCCGCCCACCTTCATGCCTTCGAAGCCGATCTCCCAACCCGAGATCACCTGGCGCCGCCCCTGCACGAATTTCAGAGGCTTGCCCGCATCCACGGAGGAATCGAACTTGGTTCCGTCGCGCAGCCACCCGGTGTAGTGTACCGTGTATTCCTGCCCGGGCTTGGCCGCCGCGCCCTCGCCCGTCTTCACGTCGATGAAGCGCAGAGGCGCGGTCTCGGTCACAGTCCCGGACACCGCCGGAACTACCCCCAGCATCTTCGGGTCGAACGTCTGCGCGCTCAGGCACCCGCCCACCAGTCCTACGACAACCATCATTCGCATGCGAACGATTATCCCAATTTCTTGCGCGTGAAAGGCTTGGCGAAGGCAGCTGGAGGATTATGCGCGGTGGTTGCCGACGCCTTCTTAAAGCACTCGGTCGCCTTGTCCTTCTCGCCCAGCTTCTCGTAAGTCATGCCGAGGAGGCACTGCAGGAAGGGGTCCGTCCCTTGCATTGCGACAGCCTTTTCCAGGTCCGCTTGCGCCGTCTTCAAGTCGCCGGTGTAGAGCGCAACGTAGCCCGTCAGATACGGGAAGAAGCGCGCCTGCGCCTCGGCCATTTTAGGGTCGCCATCCAGCGCCGCTTTGGCCGCCGCCACGTGCTTCGCCGCCACGGCCTTATTTCCTTTGCGCGCCTCGATACGCGCCAGGGCATGCTCCAGGCGGAAGACCCAAAGGCTCTTAGGGTGCGTCGTATTGCCCGGTTCCTTCAGGCCAACCTCGGCGCCCTTTTTGTACCATATGGCCGCATTCTCCAGGTCGCCTGAATCGATGCAGACGCGGGCCGCTTCGTTGGCCATCTCGCCCTGCTGGTAGAAGGCGTCCTGAGGATCGCTCTGTTCGCGCGTAGCCTGGTAGGCGATCACCATCTGCTCGTACTTGATGGTGTTCTTGCAGTCGCCTTCGAACCCGTACGACATCGCCATCTGGCGCTGTGCCCCGGCCTTCGCCGCCGCATCGGGAGCCAAATCGATCGCCTTCTGGAAATGCTTGCGCGCGTCCGCGCCCTTGCCCATCAGGTCGAGCACGATGCCGGCTGCGTTGTTCGCCGGTACGGAGGTTGGATTTGCGGCCAGTTCCTTCTGGTACACCGCGAGGGCGTCGTCCAATTTCCCCTCGCGCAGAGATGCCTGCGCAGCACGTATGAACTCGGGTTGCGGCCCCCCGCGCCCCGCGCTTTGAGGGGGTTGGGCCGGCATCGAAAGCGGCAATAGTGCCGCGCAAAATAGCGCTCGAAGAGCAAATCTATCGGTCATAGCGAATGCATTATCGCATGCCGATTTGTCGCAGCCCACCGATCTTTCGTCCACCGCGTTGCGCCGGCAGTGGTCGGTTGGTTCAACAGTCGGGCCGACCTCAAGGAACGAGACTAGTCTGGGCGAGTTCCGCCGAAACGCCCTTCGGTCCTGTAGCCACTACGCGTCCAGCCGCATCCAGAAACACCGGCTGGTAGTAAACCACGTGCGCCGGCAGTACCGGTAGCGCGATCCGGCAACCAGCGGCACACGCCACTCCCGTATAGGACTCCGTAGTCTCATACTTGAAGGGATCCACCGCCGCGAAACTGGCCGACGCCGCCACGCAGGGTTCGCGCCTGCTGGTGCAATAATATCGATCTGTATCGCCCTGCTCGGCATATCCGAAACGGATTACTGCACTCGCAACCGGTACATTCGCCGGAGGCGTCAGGTTCACCGCCAACGGCAGGAACGTGCGGCGATCCACCCCGTCCGGCACGGTTAGCGGCGGCAGCTTCGCCATCCAGACGGTCAACAGGTCGCCGAAGGGAGCAACGGCAGACCCACGCGTAAACAGAGCCCAACTGGCGTCAGGGAGCGATTTTGCCGTCCAGTAGTAGAACGAATTCCGAATCCCCCCAAGCCCGTGCGAGAGGATCCTGCTCCGCGCGATAGTGTCGGCCGAATCGCTGCCCATCACCACCTGCGTGATTGCCTGGGCGAACGCCGGAAGATTCCCAATGCAGAGGTCCAGGTTCTGCGGAAGTGGCCCATCGCTGCCCCTGCATCTCATGTCCGTCACATTCGGCGCGTTTACGAACACCTGCCCCGCTAACGAGCCCGCCCGGCATTCGCCCGCTACCAGAGCCACGCAATACCGGTACGAATCTGCCGGCGTATCGCTCAGCGCGCTTCCGGGCCCACTGACATCCGCCAACGAGTAGCCGCCGCTCACTGCAAGCGTCGCCACTTGCTTCCTCGACAATCCATACCCCGCCGGACTGTTGTACCGGAAGAGTTGCCCGGATATCCTGGTGGCGCCCGTATTGTCGGAGTAAAACTGGCCCCCGTCGAAAGACAACGCGTCCAGGAACCAGCCCAGTTCGCTCGATGGCGCCACACCTTCCACCTGGTGGTAGCTTGGGTGTTTGCTGGTGGTGTTCCCATACGCCAAGCCACGATTGCCCGCGAATGTCGGGCTGTCGTCGATGGTCAGGGACATTGGGCGGTTGAGGTTAAGCATGACGTCGCCGAACACCGCGGCCCAGCCCGCACCGGATTCGCTAATTCGTCCCATCGGGCCGTAATCCCAATGCCCGCCGCCGGAAAAGTATTGGTCCACCACCACCTTGGTATTGCTCGTGTCCACTCCGTGCGGGTCATCCAGAAACTTCCAATACACCATATGAAATCCCGCCGTGCAGGCCGGTCCGCCGGACTGCGTCTGAACGTTTACGCTGGCCATGTTCCCCAGCTGCTGCACGTTGTGCAGGGTGCAGTAACGGGTCGCGGGCGCGGCAAAGAAATCCATCGCCGCCACAATGCGGGGGCAGGCCACGCCGGCGGTGCATCCCGGCTGAATCGAGCGGCCATCTCCCCCGTAAAGCACCCCCAGCCATCCCGGCGAATCCTGCCCGTGGCTCAGGCAACTGAACAGTGTATACTGCCCGGCTGCGGCGAAGGGCGGCGTGCAGAAGTATACGCTGCCGTCGAACGTGGGGTCGAAATCATGCATCATCGTACCCACAGGCACCGTAGAGTAACTGGTCCAACCGCTTATCGGCGCCACGGCCGCAGGCTGGAAGTTGCCCACATAGGTGGTACGCACTTTATTACCGGCTGTGTCCGATCCGAAGATCGAGAAATCCGCGTTCAACGGTCCGGCTGGTCCTCCACCGCTGAGAATCGGCAGGTCACCCAGGTGACGCACTTCTCCTGTAGAAGGCACAATCCAGTACGCTGAGTTGCCGCTTTGTCCGTATCGGATGAACGTACAAAAGAAGCCGAGCGGACCGCCCACAGGCCCAACCAGCTTCGGATCGCAGTGCCGTACAAATCCCCCGAAGGCCGTGAACATGCCCAGATATCCATAGCCGCTGCTACGCCCGGATTCAGCGTCCAGACTGACCTGGTGCAACAGAACCCCTGTCTGGGGGTCCACAGTCGTTTGGCCACGATCCTCGAACCGCGTCGGCATCTTCCAGCTGCCGGGCGCCTCGCCCAGTTGGGGAACGTCGGCGTAAGTCATTCCCGCGGGTACCGTCGCGGTGGTGGCGGTAGCTGTTGCCGTTGCTCCACCGCAATTCACGCGGAAGTAATGTTTGGTGTTAGTCTGCAAAGCCCTGGAGTAAACGTTCTGATCGCTCGCAGTGTCCGACAACCTCTTGCCCACCACCACCACACGCATGGGTCCGCTGGAAAGATCGCCCGTCCGGCTGTCCAGGTTAGCTTGGGGGAAGAGCGCCGGATTCACATCGTTTACCAACGGCAGGTAAGTCGGAGATTCGCTTACTTCCAACGTGCATGCCCCGGCGCCAGGCGCCAAGTACTGCAAGATCGCCTGCGTCGGCGTGGTGCCGATCACGGTCAACGTGAGCGCGCCCGTCACTGTGAAGCCAACTCCATTGCTCGCGACGCCGCCTACTGTGACCACGACATTCCCCGTGCTTGATCCGACTGGCACCGGCACCACGATGCTCGTCGCGTTCCAAGTGACTGGCGCCGCCGAAACCGTACCGAATTTGA
>JBDTPR010000052.1:0-17157 GCA_039932635.1 Candidatus Solibacter sp. | reverse complement strand
TGGTCGGCGTCTTCCTGGCGCAGGACCTGTTCCTGTTTTACGTCTTCTGGGAAATCTGCCTGGTGCCGATGTATTTCCTGATCGGCATATGGGGCCACGACCGCCGCATCTACGCCGCCGTGAAGTTCTTCCTCTACACCATGGCCGGCTCCGTGCTGATGCTCGGGGCCATCATTTACATCTACAACAAGACCCTGACCTTCAGCTATCCGGCGATTCTGGAAATGCTCTCCAACGGGAAACTGATCTTCCCTCCGGGCGAACAGATGCTGCTTTTCCTGGCCTTCTTCCTGGCTTTCGCCATCAAAGTGCCGCTCTTTCCGCTGCACACCTGGCTGCCCGACGCGCACGTGGAAGCGCCCGTCGCCGGCTCTATCATGCTGGCCGGCGTGATGCTGAAAATGGGTACCTACGGAATCCTGCACTTCTGCTTGCCGCTGTTCCCGAGTGCCGCGCGAGCCTGCGCCCCGTGGATCTGCGTGCTGGCGATCATCGGCATCATCTACGGTTCGCTGGTGGCGCTGGTGCAGCCCAACATGAAGAAGTTGGTGGCGTACACTTCGGTGGCGCACCTTGGCTTCGTCGTGCTCGGCATCTTCACCTTCACCCAGCCCGGGCTGGACGGCGCAGTCTACCAGATGCTGAATCACGGCATCTCCACCGGCGCGCTCTTCCTGATTGTCGGCATCCTGTATGAGCGCCGCCACTCGCTCGAAATCTCCGACTACGGCGGGGTCGCGACCGTGGCCCCCTGGCTCTCCATCATGTTCCTGGTGACCACGCTGGCCAGCATCGGCCTGCCGCTGTTGAATAATTTCGTCGGCGAATTTCTGGTCTTGCAGGGCGCGGCCATCGCCAACTTCTCCTGGGCGGTGTGGGCGTCTCTCGGCGTGATCCTTTCCGCCTGCTACATGCTGTGGATGTACCAGCGCGTGTTCTACGGTGAAGTAGGGCATCACGTCGCCGGCCACATGCCCGATCTCAACCTGCGCGAGTGGGCGGCCATCCTGCCGCTGATCGTGATGATGGTGTGGATGGGCGTGTACTCGCAGAGTTTTCTGCCGTCCGTCACGAAGAGTACCGCACGAGTTTTGGAACAGACCAACGTGAACGTCCCGTATCGGGTACAACTTCCAGACCGGGTACAGTCACCCGAGAAGCCGCAGGCCGCCATCAGCGCGCCGTCCGCCACGGAGGTCGCCCGTGCCCATTAGCCCGGTATTCAATCCGCAGGACGCGCTACGCTTCCTGCCGGAGATCATCCTGACCCTCGCCGGCACGCTGCTCATGGTGCTGACCCCGCTGGTCCAGAAGCGCAGGTCCAACGTCTTCGGGCATGTCAGCCTCCTGGCGCTTCTGGCCGCAATGGGCGCGAGTGTCTACGCGTTCAGTATCGGCGGTCCGGCGTTCGGCGGCATGCTGATCGTGGACGGGTTCGCGACGTTCTTCCGCGTGCTCGTGATTGTGGTAGGTATCCTGACCATTTTCCCCTCGTACCGCTTCCTGGCGCAGCAGGATGCCGAGGCCGGCGAGTACCACGCGCTGCTGCTGTTCTCGATCGCGGGCCAGTGCCTGATGGCGGCCTCCAACGATCTGATCATGGTCTTCATCGGCCTCGAGATTTCGTCTATCTCCAGCTACATTCTGGCCGGCTATCTGCGCGACGATAAGCGCTGCAACGAATCCGCCCTGAAGTATTTCTTGCTGGGCAGTTTCGCCACCGGCTTCTTCCTTTATGGCGTGGCGCTGACCTACGGCATCACGGGCAGCGTGAACCTGCGCGTCATCCGCGCCGCCGTTGTACTGCCCTCGGCCGACCCGATTTTCCTGGCCGTGGCCGCGGCGCTGATGTTCGTCGGCCTGGCCTTCAAAGTCTCCGCGGCGCCCTTCCAGGTTTGGGCGCCCGACGTTTATCAAGGCGCGCCGACGCCGGTCGCGGCCTTCCTCTCCGCCGGACCGAAGGCCGCCGCCTTCGCGATTTTCCTGCGCATCTTCGTGACTGCGTTCGAACCGATCGGCAACCGTTGGGAGCCTTTGATCTGGGCCTGCGCGCTGGCCTCGATGTGCATCGGCAATTTCGGCGCGCTGCTGCAGACCAACATCAAGCGCATGCTGGCGTATAGCTCGATCGCGCACGCGGGCTACGTGCTGGTGGCGCTGACCGCGCGTAGCGAGACCGGCACCGCGGCCGCCATGTTCTACCTGGCGTCGTACGCGTTCATGAATGTGGGCGCGTTCGCGGCCGTCAGCGTACTCACCGGCAAGGGCGAACGCTACCAGAGTATCGACGATTTCAAAGGCCTCGGCCGCAAGCACCCGATGGCCGCCGCGCTCTTCGCGATCTTCCTGTTCTCGCTGATCGGCGTGCCGCTCACCGGGGGCTTCTTCGGCAAGTTCTATGTCTTCAAGGCGGCGCTCGATAGCAAGCTCTACTGGCTGACCATCCTGGGCCTGCTAAACAGCGCGGTGGCGGCGTACTACTACCTGCGCATCCTGGTGATGATGTACATGCACGAGCCGAGCGAGGCTGCCGAGACTTCGGAACCCTTGTCGCCCGGCATGCGCATCGCTCTCCTGCTGCCGGCGCTGGGCACCCTGGTGCTCGGAATTTTCCCCACCTGGGTACTTGATTTCGCGGGCAAATCTTCCAATCTTGTGAAGTAGTACCTTACGTTTTTCGAGGTCTGGCGGAAACCAGTGTTTCGAGGTACACTCTTTCCCAGACTTAGTACTGGGGATTTAACCGGAGGGTACACAATGATTCGACCGTTTGCGGCTACCGTTGTGGCCGGACTTTGCCTCGCCACACAGGGGTCTTCACAGGCTCCCGCGAAAGTAGATTTCGCACGCGACATTCAACCGCTGTTCCGGCAGAACTGCATCGGCTGCCACGGACCTAATCAGGCGAACGCGGGGATGCGACTGGATCGCAGGAGCTCCGTGATGAAGCCCGGCACGCGCCGCGTGATGCCTGGCAGCCTGGAAAATAGCTTCTTGTATTACCGGATTTCGGGCACCGAATTCGGCATGCAGATGCCGCCCACCGGACCGCTGAAGGCCGAGCAGATTCAGCTCGTCAAGGCGTGGATCGAGCAGGGCGCGCCCTGGCCCGACGCCCTCGCCAATGATGTGGAACCGCAGCCCCTGAATCCCAAGGCGATCTCCATGGCGGAGAGCCTGCGCTTGGCCGATAGGGCCGCGTTCAACAAGGCGGTGGCCGAGGATGCGAAGCTGCTCAACGCGCGCGGCCCCGAGGGCTCGACGCCGTTCATGTACGCGGTGCTCTACTCCGACGCGCCGGCCCTGGAGAAACTCATCAAGCAGGGCGCCGACCCGAATAAGCGCAACAATGCAGGGGCGACTGCCCTGATGTGGGCTGCGCTCGACCTGGAGAAAACGCGCGTCCTGCTGGCGCATGGCGCGGACGTGAATGCCAAGTCCGAAGACAATCGGACGCCGCTGATGGTGGCGGCCTCGCGACCGGGCAATGTGGCGACTGTGAAGTTGCTGCTCGCGCGGGGCGCCAATCCCAATCCGACTGCCAATCCGGCAGCGGAATCGTCGCCGCTACTGGAGGCTTCGCTGGCCGGCGACGCGGAGATGCTGCAGGCTCTCCTCGACAAGGGCGCCGAACTCAAGGAAGCCGGCACGGCGGTGGCGCTCGCGGCGGGCGCGAATTGCTCGAAGTGCACCGACCTCCTGCTTGCCAGCAAAATGGATGCCAAGGAATACAGCGTTGCGTTGGCGCAGGTCGCGGCGGCCGACAACCCCAAGCTGGTGCGCGCGCTGCTCGATAAGGGCGCCGATCCCAATGCGGTGGACCCCACCGGGCGAACCGCGCTGACGTACGCCGCGATCAGCGATCTGCTCCCCGCCGAGCAGATCAAGATGCTGCTCGAGAAGGGCGCCAATGTGAACGGGAAGAGAGCGCATCCGAAATCGGGCGACACCGGGCGCACGCCGCTGGACCTGGCGAAGCTCCATGGCTATACGCCGGTGGTGGATCTGCTGGCAAAGGCAGGAGGTACGGTGGGAGTCGCGCCGGAACCCGTGAAGACGCCGCTGATGGGCCGCGGCAACACGATTCAAAATGCGGTGTCGGCCAGCCTGCCGCTGATCCAGCGCACCGATGCCAACTTCGTGCCCAAGACGGGCTGCTTTTCGTGCCACAACCAGAGCCTGGAAGCGATGGCGCTCGGCGCGGCGCGCAAGAGCGGTTTCAAGATCGACGAGCCAACGGCGAAGCGGCAGGTGATGATGAATGCCGGCGCGCTGGGCGGCATACGCGACCTGCTGCACCAGGGGACGTTCATCCCGGGCATCAATGCCAATCCCGCGATTCTGGGCTACGTGCTGCTCGGGCTGGATGCGGAAGGTTACAAGCCCGACCTCGCGACCGACGCCGTCGCCATGTACATTCAGTCGCACCAGATGGCCGACGGGCACTGGGCCTTCGGACCGGAGGCGCGTCCTCCGCTATGCGCCGACAGCCTGGGGCAGACCGTGATTTCTCTGCGCAGCCTGCAACTCTACGCGCCCCGCGTGGACAAGGCGGCTTACGCGAAATCGATTCAATTGGCGGCCACCTGGATCGGCGAGTATCAGCCCCGCACCAACTACGATTACGCGTGGCGGCTGCAGGGGCTGGTGTGGGGCAATAAGAGCAAGGAGGCGATCCTGAAGGCCCGCAAGGACCTGCTCGCCGCACAGCGCTCCGACGGCGGCTGGGGCGACATCGCCTCCATGGAAAGCGGCGCGTTCACCACGGGCCTGGCGATGATGGCGCTGCAGAGTTCCGGCCTGCCGGTGAGCGATGCGGCGTACCAGAAGGGCGTGCAGTACCTGCTGAGTACACAACTCGCCGACGGCTCGTGGCATGTGCGCTCGCGCGCCGCGGGCTTCCAGCCGTATTTCGATAACGGCTTCCCGCACGGCGTGGATCAGTGGATTTCAGCGGCGGGCACCAGCCTGGCGACACTCGCGCTGTCGCTGGCAGCGCCGCCCCCGCCGCCCCACATGGCGCTCGCAAAGTAGGATGTGGGGCGGGATGGTATCCTCGCCTCGATCTGCGAGCTTTGGCGGGTTGCCAACCCGCCGCAGGATTCCATCCTGCCCCACACGACCCTGGCCTACTTGAGCGCGGACATGCTGGTGACGTCTTGCAGAATTACGGTGGCCCATGGCAGCGCAATCGTGCGTTCGTTCCCGGCCACGATGCCGCGGTCCGCGAGAAGTTTGCGCCGCGCCTCCATGCGCTCGGGATGATTCGTCAGGTGCACGAGCGTGGCGTTGGGCTTGAGGTTCTCGCGAATTTCGGCGGCGGGGGCAGTGGCGATTTCCTTCGTGAAATCGTCATGGATCGAGAGGTAGAGCGCTTCGGCGGAAACGAAGAGCGGCGAAGCCTCGTCGTTGTCGAGCCAGAATTGGATGCGGCGTTCGGGATCGACCGCTTTCGTCAGATAGCCCTGAAAATCCAGCAGGGTGCGCGTGGTCTCGAGATTGCGGCCCTTGGGCACATCCCACATCGCGCCCACGGAGCGATCCAGGCAGGGGGCGAGGAACAGCAGGGTGAGCAGCGAGGCCTGCTTCCAGGGTCCGGGCGCGATTAGCATGGCGGCAGACAGAATGAAGAGCGGCATCCACATCGGAAGCTCTTGCATGAGCACTTGCCCTGCGAAGGGAAGGATGAATACGAGAACGCCGATAGCCACCGCGGCGCGCTGGTCCAACTTGCCCATTTCACCAAGCAGCACTCCGGCAAAAAAGAAGAGCGGCAGGATCAGATACGTGCCGTGGAAGGGCACGCGCAGGGTGGGGACGTGCAGGACGAACTCCACCACGCTGAGCAGAGCGAACGTGGCGGCGAGAATCGCCCACGCGTGCCACGCGACGTCGGAGGTACGGCGGCGCAAGAGCCAGAGACCGGCAAGCAGGAGAAAGGCCGGAGCGAATAGGCGCGGCGCCGTCGAGAGGAATGCGAAGCCGGTGCCGTACATGGTATCCACAACGCCGGGGTTCGCCACGATGTGGGCGGCCTTGTAGATCTGCCAGTAGAAGTAGGTCCAGCGACCCACCAGGAATTGGGAGAGCGGAATCAATGCGACTACGGCGCCGCCGCCGGCTGCCGCCACCAGCACGGCCAACCTGGTCCACTTGAAGCTGGCGCGATGTCGCCAGACCGCCAGCGCAAGAATCGAAACCTGCATGGACGCGCCGCTGAGATGCGTGAGCGCCGACAACGTGACGAAGACCGTGGCGCAGACCAGGTTCCACGCGGCGCTGCCATGCGGCCTGACGGCGAAGGCGAGAGCGATGAAAGCGTAGGCAATCGCCGGGCCGTCAGGATAGTCCCAACCGATGGCGGAAATGAACTGTGGATTGGTGGCCAGCGCGGCGCAGGCCAGCACGGCCGGCGTAATGCCGTAGTGCCAGCGGACGGCCCAGTAGAGGGCAATCGCGCTGACCGTCATCAGCGCGGCATTCAGCAGCACGCTGGCGGTTTCGGGCGAGGCGAGTTTAAAGGCCAGGAGCCCCGGGAGGATCCACGGCAGGCGCGCCACGTAATAGTTGGGCCCGTAGGTATGCACCAGGTAGCGGAAGTTGGTGAAGTATGCGAAATAATACCAGGGGTCGAGGTATCCGGCGCTGCTGAAATTGGAGAATGGGCCGCCTAGCAGCAGGAGAAACGAGCTTACGGTCGCGACGACGGCGACATAGAGTCGTTCGGCCCGGTTTTGCACTAGATTCATGGTGAGTCCCTATTGTAGCCGCTGTTAAGATAGGGAACTGTGCCCTTGGAACTTCCCGCCAGAATTGGCAAATACGAGCTGCAGGAATTTTTGGGCGGCGGCATGTCGCATGTCTACCGCGCGCTCGATACGCTGATCGGGCGCACGGTGGCGGTCAAGATCCTGACCGAGGCCGGGTGCCAGGATGGCGAGGTGAAGGAGCGCTTTCTGGCCGAAGCGCGCATGGCCGGAAGCCTGAGCCACGACAACGTCCTGGGGATCTACGATTTCGGCGAGGACGATCAGCGCCGCCCGTTCATGGTGATGGAGTTTCTGCGCGGCGAAGATCTGCGCCACGCCATCCGCAACGGCAATACCGGCGACCTGCGCAATAAACTGAAAATCGCGTCGATGGTGGCGCGCGCGTTGGGGTACGTGCACACGCAGAAGATCATCCACCGCGACCTGAAGCCGGAAAATATCCACATCAATACGGCCGGCGTCGTCAAGCTGATCGATTTCGGTATTGCCAAAACCGAAGGTCTGTCGATGACGCGGGCCGGGTATGTGCTCGGCACGCCTTTCTACATGGCGCCGGAGCAGGTGACCGGCGACAACATCACCGAGCAGGTGGACATTTACGCGTTCGGCGTATTGCTGTTCGAGCTGATGACCGGGCGCAAGCCCGTGGATGCGGACGCGGTGGAACGAATTTTTTATAGCATCCTGCACGAGCCGCTGAAAATGGAACCGCTGTACGAGTGCGGGGCGCCGCAGCCGGTGTGCGATCTGATCGCGCACTGCACGGCAAAGAATCCGGCGGAGCGGCCGCAGGGGTTTGGGGCCGTGTCGGCGGAACTGGATCGCATCCTTGCGGACCTGGATGCGCCGACGCAGGTGTTGCCGGCGGCGCCGATTCCCGTGGCTCCGGCGCCCGTGGTGGAGGCGTCGCGGCCTGCGTTTCTAATGCCCGCCGTGTTGGGACTGATCGTGGTGCTGGCGGCGGGGCTGTACTTCGCGACGCGTCCGAAGGGTGTGTCCGAGGCGAAGCCCGAGACGAAGCGCGATGCGCCGGCGTCCCTGGCCAGGAAGCTCGATGGCAAGGGCGGGCCCATGGTGCTGGTGGATGCGGGAGATTTCCTGGGGGGCCAGAATAAGGTGCGCGATACGCTGCCCGCGTTCTATATCGATAAGACCGAGGTTTCTAATGGCGAGTACGCGAATTTCTGCGCGGAGACGAAGCGCCCCCTGCCGGACAATTTCGCCGCAGGCAGTCCCGAGTTGCCGGTGGTCAACGTGCTGATCTCCGACGCCCGCGCTTTCGCAGCGTGGGCCGGCAAGCGTCTGCCGAAGAGTCGCGAATGGGAGAAGGCGGCGCGCGGCAAGGAAGGCTTCATTTATCCGTGGGGTAATAATGCGGATTCGGCGCGCGCCAATGTGGGCAGCGGAAGGCTGATGGCTGTCGATTCGCTGCCGGCCGGCGCGAGCCCGTACGGCGCGCTGGATATGTCCGGCAATGTGTGGGAGTTGGTGGACCAGGTGGAGCCTCCGGGCGGACTGGCGTTCTCAAAATTCACCGAGAACTTCAAGTCGCTGAAATTGGCGCCGCCGACAAAGACGGAGCCATGGTACATGGTGCGCGGACAGGGCTTCGGCGCGGAGGAAACGTTGCAGCCCGGTGGATTATGGGACTTCTCCACCGTGCCGGAGCGCGGCTGGGCCGGCGACACCGGATTCCGGTGCGTCAAGGACGTGCAGTAAACACGCTAAAATTGAACTTAGTTCCTGTTTTTTACGTAACTGGTTCGACTATGGACCGTCCCGCCACTGCCACACCCGCCACCGCACGAGAGATCATTCTGGAGATCGTGCGCAACATGCGCGAAGGCCTCGAGCCCCTGCATTACTGCACGCTGCCGCCTGCCATCTTCCACGTCTATCTGCATCCCAGCGATATCGAGCGCTTGCGCGGGATTCTGCCGCGCATTGTGGACGAAGCGCGGCGCGCACTGGATGCCGAGTTGGAGACGCTGAACCGCGCATCGCTGGGTGAGCGGCTGGGCGAGCGTCTCAAACTCGCCAAACGCGCCGAGCCGAAGATCGTCGTCCCCGAGGGCGGATGGCAGATCCGTATCCTGGAAGACACGGACGACGCGGCATCGCCCGGGGATATCGCCATTTCGTCCGAACTCGCACTTCCGGCGAAGGACGAGATCGGGTCGGGATCGATGACCAAGCGAATCGCCACGCGCAGAATGAGCGGTGTCGAATCGACCAAACAGAGCTACGACGCGTCTTCGAAGAAGGAGGCGTCGGCGGCTCAGTCCGCGGGTGGTGAATTTGCGGTGATCGAATACGACGACAGCACCGGCCACAAAACCTACCGCATGACGAAGGACGAAATCGTGGTGGGGCGCGGCGGCCGCGACTACTGGACCGATATCAAGCTGGAAACGCTGCCGGATGTATCCAGGGAACATTTCCGGCTGCGGCGCGACCCGGCCACCGGGCAGTTTTTTCTGAAAGACCTGAGCCAGTTGGGGACCACGATCGACGGCGCCAGG
Source organism: Candidatus Solibacter sp. (assembly GCA_039932635.1). Lineage (GTDB taxonomy): Bacteria > Acidobacteriota > Terriglobia > Bryobacterales > Bryobacteraceae > Solibacter. The sequence continues at coordinate 7,865 of JBDTPR010000052.1, read as the reverse complement.
GCGCCCGGCAGCATGGCGATCGAGGGCGGCGAGAAGCGTGATTTGAATCTGGAAGCGCCAGTGCCGGCGCGCGCGCGGATCGGCCTGGCGGGCGTGGTTTTCCTGGAGTTCCGAAGCACATCGAATGGTTAAGACGAACGTCAGATGCGCCGGGGCAAGCGACCCCGGACGCATACGCGGCAATAACGAAGACGCGTTCCACCTGGATGCCGATCGTGGCATCTTCCTGGTGGTGGACGGAATCGGCGGGCAGAACGCGGGCGAAAAGGCGGCGGCGATTGCGGTGGAACGCGTGCGCGCCCGCCTGGAGCGCCAGACCGGCTCGGTGGAACAGCGCGTGCGGGAAGCCATCGCGATGGCCAACAACGAGATCCTGCGTACGGCGCGCGCCAACACCGAATACACGGGCATGGCGTGCGTGCTCACGCTGGTGGTGCTGGAGAACGGCATCGCCGTGGTGGGGCACGTTGGCGACTCGCGCCTTTACCTGCTACGCGGCGGCGAGATTCGTAAGATCACGCACGATCATTCGCCGGTGGGCGAGCGCGAAGATAATCGCGAACTCAATGAGGCGGAGGCGATGCGCCATCCGCGGCGCAACGAAGTGTACCGCGATGTGGGCAGCGAGGAGCACACGCCCGCCGACACCGACTTCATGGAAGTGCGAACTTTCCCGTTCGATGGCGATGCGGCGTTCTTGCTGTGCAGCGACGGGCTGAGCGATCAGGTACCCTCGGCGCAGATTCGCGAGTCGGTGGAGCGGCACGCGGGTAATCCCGATGCTGCGGTGCGGGAGCTAATCGAGGCGGCGAATCGCGCCGGCGGCAAGGATAATGTCACCGTGGTGATCGTGGAGGGCGAACGCTTCACTGCACCGGCGGCGGTAGTGTCGGCTCCGGTGGCGCGGCAGGAGGGCTGGGGCTCGCGCGCGCTGTTGTTCGCCGGCGGCTTCGTGCTAGCGATGGCGTTGGGATGGCTGACGCGCGCCATGTGGCAGCCCGCTCCGGTGACCATCGTGCCGCGAACCATCGCGGTGACGGGCACCATCGCGGCAGCGATGGCGGACGCACGCGCGGGCGACACGGTAGAAGTGCCTGAGGGCGAGTATCGTGAGCAGGTGCAATTGAAGAGCGGAGTCACGCTGCGGGCGCGAGTGCCGCGCGAGCCCAAGCTTTGGGCGGCGCCTTTGAGCAGTGGTCCGGCGGTGATCGCGGAGGGCGTGAAGGGCGCGCGCTTCAGCGGCTTCCGCATTCTGGCCGACGCCGCGACGCCGCTTACGATTGGCATTTCCGTGCGCGATTCGGTGGTCGAGATCGATGATGTCGAGGTGAAGGGTGCGGGCGTCGGGATCGAGATTCGCGGGGCGGGGAATTCCGCGGTGAGAGCGAGCGCGATTCGCGATTGCCTGGCCGAGGGCATGCTGCTGATGGGACCGAATACGCCGTGGCTGTCGCACAATCTGTTGCAGGGAAATAAGGCCGCGGGCGTAGCGGCGCGCGATGGGTCGAAGCCTTCGCTGCTCGGCAATACGTTCGATCGCAATGTGCTGGAGCCTTCGCCGAGCGACGCGGTGAAGGCGCTGAATTCCTTCATCGCCGCTCCGGCTGCCCCGGGACGCGCAGCCCGAGTAGCGCGCCAGGCCGGGGAGACGAAGCAATGACGGGCTCCTCTACGGCCCTTGTGGGGCAGACTTCAGTCTGCGCACCGACTTCAGTCGGTGCAGGCCGGATGCTTTCTTCTGGGGCGACCACTCCGGGCCATGCCGACCGCTCCCTCACAGTCGCGGCTCTGATGGGGGCTCGCGACCCTGCCGACACAGGGGGACGCTCACTGTGATCGCGCCCATCAGCCGGAAGATCGGCAAATACGAAATCCTCCGCAAATTGGGTCGCGGAGGCATGGCAGATGTGTACCTGGCTACCGATACTGAGAACGCGCACACGGTGGCGCTGAAGCTGATCGAGCACGCCGCCGATGCCGATACCATCGCGTCGATCGAAGCGGAACGGCGCGGCGCGATCTTGCAGGCGAGCCTCGCGGCGATCGATCCGCGCGTGGTGCGCGTCTACGAGTCGGGCGATACGGAAGGCTACTTCTACGTCGCCATGGAATACATCGACGGGCAGGACCTCGCCGAGTTGATGCGCAAGGGGCCGCTGGAGCCTGAGTTCGCGGCTGGCGTGGCGATGGACGTGGCCAAGACCCTGGACAACGCGCACAATCTGGAAGTCGTAATCGACGGCAAGGATTTTCGCGGAGTGATCCACGGCGATATCAAGCCGAAGAACATTCGCATCGACGCGCGCGGCGCCGTGCGGGTGCTGGATTTCGGCATCGCGAAGGCGCTCTCCATGTCGCGACGGCTGACGCGCAATGAATTCGGCAGCGTTCCCTATGCGTCGCCGGAGCGGCTGGATTCGGGCGATGTGAATATCGGCTCGGACCTTTGGTCGCTGGCGGTGATGCTCTACGAGATGGTGTCGGGCATGCAGCCCTACCAAGCGGTGAGCACGGAGCGATTGGAACGTATGATCAGCTCGCGGATCGCGCCACCGCCGGCTCCCGACCCCTGTCCCGATGCCCTGCGGCGGATCCTGATCAAGGCTATGGCGCCGGATCCGGAAATGCGCTACGCCACTGCGCGCGAATTCGGCGCCGATTTGGAAGCTTGGAAATCGGGCGGTACGGTGCTCGCGGTCACCGAAGATCTGGAAGCCACGCGGCGCACCTTCCGTCAGCGCGAAGGCGCCGATGACGAGACGCGGCGCACGCCGGCCGCGGAGCCCGAGGAACCCGGCGACGAAACGCGGCGCACCGTGCGGCCGGCGACAGCTGTGGCTGCCAGCGCGGGCAAAAGCGCCGCAGCGCCCAGGAAGCCTTCGGCCTATGGCCTGACGATGAGGATTCTGGTGGGCCTGCTGCTGGCTGGCGTGCTGTATGCCTCGTGGCTGCTCACCGCGAACTACCTGATGTATCAACACGGCCAGCAACTGGCGCGCGAAATCGAGACGGAGCAACTCACCGATCCCGACCAGATCTGGGCCAAATGGACGGAACTTTCCAAGGCCAACCCCTCGTCTTTCCTTTTGTATGGTCCACGAAAAGTGGTGAAGCAGAAGTTCGTCGCGGCGGCGGATCACGTGATCGATACCTATAGGACCAACGAATCGCAGGCGGTTTACGAGAAGGATTGGGAGCGCGCGAAGACCGCCGCGGCGCGCGCCCTGGCGGTGGATCCCGAGGATAGCGCGCGCGGCAAACTGCGCATCTCCGAGGGCCATCTGGCGCGCATCAACGGCACCAGCCATCGCAGCGCGCAGGAATTGAATGACGCGGTCACGAAGTTCACCGAGGCGCAACGCCTGCTGCCCAAATCGCCGGATCCGGAATTGGGACTGGCGCGCGTGTATGTCTACGGGCTCAAGGATATCGATAAGGGCTACGAGGCGTTGCAGCAGGCGCAGCGCCGCGGGTACCCCCTGGGCAATCGCGAGAAATTGTTGCTGGCCGATGGCTACCGCGATCGCGGCGACCGTTTGTGGTGGGACTCGCGCAATGTGCGCGGACTGCCGCCGGAGAAAGATCAGATTCAGCGCGCGGCCGACGATTACAATCGCGCCGAGGAGTTGTATCAGGGAATCTCGCCGTGGGGCAAGTCGATCGTCAATCTGGTACGCGTTCGCGTCAGCCTGGAAAGCGTGAATTTCCGTCTGCACCAGATCGAGAGCGAAGCCCACTGATATGGCCGTTACGCACAGCAGGTCGACGGAGCGCTTGGTAGCGCGCGAGTCCACAGGTCCACGCGCGGCGTGGCGCGGACGCGAGTTTATGCTGTTGGCGGCGGCGACGCTGCTGGTGGCCCTCGGGTTGAACCAGGTGCACAAGGCGAAGTCCGAAGGACTCGCCGAGGTGGACGCGGGCCTGACCGCGAAGCGCCTGCTGAATCTGAACGCGCTCGGCGGTCGCGAGGAATTGCTGCCCGCGCTGACGCCCTACTTCCCCAAGACGCGCGAGCGCGATGTGGCGGCGCGCGAGATCTATTACCTGAATGGCACGCTCTCGAACGTCGGCGGAATTGCGTACAAAAAGCTGCTGACCGGCGAGCAGTTCCGCCAGTTGAAGCCGCTGTTCGTCGTGCGCAATCCGGCGCAGTTCCAACGCGCATTCTATATGTGGTGCGGCATCTTCCTGGGCGCCTTCTGGCTGGTGCACATTTTCTGGAGCCTGCGCGGCTTCGCTGGCGACCCTGTGTTTCTGCCGGCGCTTTTGGCGCTCAGCGGAATCGGGCTGATCCTGATGGTGAGCCTGCGCGACCCGGTGCGCGACAATCTGCTGTTCGTGGACTTCGCACAGGGCGCGGCGGCCGGCGCGATACTGCTGGCGATACTGAGTTCGTTCAACTATCAGCGCCTGATGGGCAAATTAAGCTTCGTGCCGCTGCTGGCGAGTTTCGGACTCTCCGTGCTATTGGTGCTCTTCGGCACCGGTCCGGGCACGAGCGATGCGAAGGTGAACCTCTTCGGCTTCCAACCGGTAGAGATCATTCGCGTGCTGCTGGTGTTTTTCCTGGCGGGCTACTTCGCGAAGAATTGGGACGTTCTGCGCCACGCGCGCGAGAAGCGTCCTTCCCTCGCGAAACTCACCTCGCGCATCGACATTCCGCCCGTGGAGTTCACGCTGCCCGCCCTGGTGAGCGTGGTGTTGGCGCTGGTCTTCTTTTTCCTGCAGAAGGACATGGGCCCGGCACTGGTCTTCGCCGGCCTCTTTCTGGCGCTCTACGGCATCGCGCGCGGCAGCGCGGTGGTGCCGGTGGCGGGCATCGCGCTGCTCGGCGCGGGCTTCGGTGCGGGCTATCTGCTGGGCGTGCCGCACACGGTGCGCGATCGCGTCTCGATGTGGCTTTCGCCGTGGGACAACCTGGTGCACGGCGGCGACCAGGTGGCGCATTCGCTGTGGGCGTACGCCACCGGCGGAATCCTCGGCACGGGGATGGGCCGTGGCGAACCGCAATTTGTACCGGCGGGACATACCGACTTGATTCTCTCGGTGCTCGGCGAGCAATGGGGCTGGGCGGGAGTCGCGGTGGTCTTCGCGCTCTATGCCTTTCTGATTTACCGCAGCCTGCGCGTCGCGCTGCGCGCGCGGTCCGACTATGAGTTCTTCCTGGCCGCGGGCATCGCGGCGGCGACGGCGCTCCAGATTCTGCTGATCGCGGGCGGATCGCTGGGCGTGCTGCCGCTATCGGGCGTAGTGACTCCCTTCCTCAGCTACGGGCGTACGGCGATGATCGCGAACTTCGCGCTGTTCGGCATTCTGCTTTCGGTGGAGCCGAAAAAGGCGGGCGAACCGGTGTCGGCGCCGTTCGCCGCGCCGCTCGCGATGGCTGGCACCATCTTCGCGATCGTGGCGGCGGTGATCGTGGGCAAGGCAGCGTACGTCGAGGTGCTGCGCAGCGGTCCCACAATCGGCGCGGGCACGCTGGTGGTGCAGGCCGATGGCGGGCGGCGCTACCAATACAATCCGCGGCTGCAGGAGATCATGCGCGACATTCCAAAGGGCACGATCTACGACCGCAATGGCCTCCCGCTGGCGACCAGCAATTGGGCGGAACTGGAGAAGCATCGCGCCGAGTATCAGGCGCTGGGTATCGATATCGACCACGCGTGTAAGCGCACCGAGTCGCGCTGCTATCCCTTCGGCGGGCTGATGTTCGATCTGCTCGGCGACCTGCGCACGCGCACACGTTGGGGAGCTCCCAATACCAGTTTCGTGGAGCGCGATTCGGCGCGCAGGCTGCGCGGCTATGACGACCGACCGACGCTGGTTGAGGTGAAAAATCCGGGCACCGGCAAGATGGATCGCGTGCTGCGCTACGATTACCGCGAACTGGTGCCGCTCTTACGGCATCGCAACGAACCCAATCATCCCGAGGTGAGGCGCGTACTGGATCGGCCTCGCGACGTGCGCATGTCAGTCGATGCGCGGCTGGAAGTGAAGGTCGCCGAAACGCTGCGCAATCAATTGAAGCAGGCGGGACAGACCAAAGGCGCGGCGGTGGTGATGGATCCGGCGACCGGAGATCTACTGGCCGCGGTGAGTTTCCCTCTGCCGGTGGAGGGCACGGAGCAGGACGAAGGCAATCCCTATCTGGATCGCGCCCGCTATGGCTTGTATCCGCCGGGTTCGACCTTCAAAGTGGTGACGGCGATGGCGGCGCTGCGCAAGGACGCGGGCCTCGCGAAGAAGACCTATCAGTGCGAGCGTCTGCCCGATGGCCGCGTGGGCGCGTTCATGAAGGGCTCGAAGCGGCCGATTCGCGATGACGTGCAGGACAAGTCGCCGCACGGCACGCTCGATCTGGAGCATGGCCTGATGGTGAGTTGTAATGCGTACTTCGCGCAATTGGGCACGTACGATGTTGGCGCCGAGGCGCTGCACGATACGGCGATGCTGTTGGGCATCGCGGCCTCGTCTCCGGACACGGCGGCTGAGTTGAAGAAGGCGCTCTCGCAATCGGCGTACGGGCAGGGTGAAGTGGTGGCGTCGCCCTTCCAGATGGCGAGGGTTGCGGCCACGGTGGCCAATGGCGGCGCGATGCCGCAGGGCCGCTGGTTGACCGATGAGAATAACGGGCGCATCTCGCCGCCCGCGTTGATTTTGCCGCCGGACGCGGCGGCGTCCCTCGGGCGGATGATGCGCGGTGTGGTGACCTCGGGCACGGGCCGCAAGGGCGCGGCGGCGGTGCCGGTGGCGGGCAAGACGGGCACGGCGGAACTGGCGGATGCCGCGTCGCACGCGTGGTTCATCGGCTTCGCGCCGTATGGCGGCACGGGTCGCAAAATCGCCTTCTCGGTTCTGGTGGAGAATGGAGTGTACGGCGGCGCGACAGCCGCTCCGGCCGCGGCGGAGATGGTCAACGCGGCATTGAAACTGGGGCTAATTCAGCAATGAGTCTTTTTTCGGAAATCGAGAAAACCATCGAGCGCGGGTTTCATAAATTTGCCGAGCGCATGTTCGGCCCGGCCGATTCGAATGAGTTGTTGCTGCTGCATCGCGCCATCCTGGCGGAGCTCGAAGGCAAGGTACAGATAGTGGCGCGAGGGCGGCGCGTGTTTCCGTTCGCGCATGTGGTGGTGACCCTGGTCGCCACCGATGAAGAGCGGCGGACGATTCTGCAGGCGGCCTTCGGCGAGCGGCTCGGTACGGACATCCGCGAAACGCTAGAGGGCAGCGAGACGGAATTGCCGCGCGGCTTCGCGGTGGAAGTGCGCACGGCGGAAGCGGGGCTCGGCGCCTACGAGATCTCGTATAGCGTGGCGCCGGTTGCCGCGGCGGTAGCGACGAATGTCGTGATCATGCCGGCGCGCCTGGTGGTGGTGAAGGGCAAGGCAACGGAGGCGGTTTACGCAGTGGATCGCGCGCGCACCAACTTGGGGCGGCTGCCCGAGATCGTCGATGCCGACTATCGCATCGTGCGTCGCAACGACGTGGTGTTCGAGGACGGCGCCGATGAGGCGAATGCCTCGGTATCGCGCAAGCACGCGCACATTGTGCGCGACGCTGCGGACTACAGGTTGGTGGATGACGGCAGCGAGTATGGCACCCGGGTGTTCCGCGATGGGCGCTCGCTCGAGGTGCCGCCAGGCGACCGCCGCGGAGAAAAATTGCGCGCGGGCGACGAGATTTATTTGGGGCGAGCCTGCTTGCGATTCGAGAGGTAGCGCAGGTGCTTCTTCGATCCAGTGGTCGATAGGCCAGTGTGGTGCAGGCTGGCAGCCTGCGGCGGGTTGGCAACCCGCCCGGAGCGCCGGTAACCAACCGGCGCGCAGGATACCATCCTGCCCCACAGTGTTTCTTACCCTGTC
>JBDTPR010000051.1:0-17269 GCA_039932635.1 Candidatus Solibacter sp. | reverse complement strand
GAACGCATCGCCCGCAGGGGCCGCGTCGATCAGCGGGGCGGTGTTGGCGCCGTACGCCGAGGGATAAAAGTACGAGTCGCTCGGCAGCGCGGCAATATTTTGGAGGTTCGACGGAACGCCCGTGCCCAGCACCTTCACGCTCGGGCCCATGCCGTGCGAATTGGTCGTTGCGCCCACCGCGATCACAGAGGGCGCCGTGGCGGGCGACGAGATGCTGTTGAAGGTGGGGTAATTGTAACCGCCCGTGCCGTCGTTGCCCGCGGCCACCACCACCACGACGGTCTTCGCGGCATTCTCAAACGCCATGGCGAGCGGGTCGCAAGGCACGTTGGCCGCAGCCCCACACTTATCGCCGGTATCCAGCGGGCCTGTCAGCGCGCTCCCGCCGCTCGACATATTGATCACGTCCATGCCGTCGGCCACTGCGTCGTTCAGAGCCGTAATCCACACGTCCTCGGGCGGTGCCTCGTTGACCGAGGGCGAGCCCCAAATCTTATAGTTGCCGAGCCACGCTTTCGGCGCCATGCCGGAAAAGGTCACGCTGCCGTTGGAGTTCACATTGCCCGCTGCCGCCGACGCCACGGCGCTGCCGTGACCGATGCGGTCGCGCGGCGAGTAGTCGTCGGGAATCGAGTCCTGCGCGGGATTCTTCGGGTCCGCCTGATTGCCTATGACGATGTTGCTCACGTAACTGCGAGCCACAATCACCTTGCTGTTGGTGTAGCTGCACGCGTCCGCACTGCCGCTGCATTTGGGAAAGCCCGAGGGAGCGGTCAGCGTGGAGTCCTGAAATGCCGGGTGATTCTGATCGATGCCCGTATCGAGGATGCCGATCTTAATCCCCGCGCCAGCCTTGGATTGCCCGCCCACCAGATTCCACGCGGCCGGCGCGTTCATCAGTTGGGTAGCCTTATTCAAAGTGAGCTTCATCTTGCGCATCGGGCGCACGCCAATCACACCGGGAATCGCGGAGAGTTCCGCGAGACGGTCCTCCGTCGCGGACACGAACACGGCGTTGAGAACTTCGGAGACGGAACTGATCACCGGCACGCCGCGCCGCTGTAACTCCGAGCGGACGGCCGCATGGCGCGTGGCCAACTGGCGGCGGTACCCATCGGCGGCGGAGGTGCGTAACTGCTCGTGGCTGGTGTAGCGCGCAGCCACAGGCTCGTCTTGCAGGATCAGCGCGTAGCGATTGCGCGCATACTGACCGAAGCTGGGCGCGGCGGTGACCGATGCGGCCACTAGAAGCAGTAACGTTTTAGACAGACGATTAGCGGCCATAATTCTCCAAGTGCTTGCGACGTACAACTATGATAGTCGGTTGCGGTGATTCGGGTCCCGTAAAGCCAGGCGGCAGAATGCCGCATCAGCGCTATTTGAACCGACGCTTATAGAAGAAATCGAGCCCAAACAGCCCGTTTTCCTCGCGCAGCGCCACCGCCGACCACTCCTTCGAGAACGCCCATTCCACACGCACCACCTGCGGATTACTGCTGGTCACATTAGTGATGTAAGTGAAAGTGATAGCCGGCGTGACCTGCTGCTCCAGAGTAAGTCTAGCCTGCGGATTGTTCTCCACCCCGGAGAGCGTCGGATCGATACGCAACTTGCTGACTCCGAAGAAACGCTGCAAGCGTCCCGCCACCGGGTTCGCGATCGCCGACCCCAGCAGCGCCGACGCGCCCATCTGTTGCCACGATTGCGGCTCGTTGCTTCGCTGCGTCAGCAGCGAAGGGTCCGACGTAGGCGTGCGTCCCGTGGCCAGCAGCGCGACAATTTCGCTGAATTGCAGCGGCGGATCGCTGCGCGGCGTCAGGCTCAATTTAGTCAGCGGCCCCGACACGGTGAGCGTGATATCGATGCCGCGCGCCTTCGTCTCCAAATCGATATTGATAATCGGCTCCACCTTCGCCGGATTATAAAAACCAATACTACCCTGGCTCAGCGTGTACTTGGTGCCGAAGAAAGTCAGCTTACCCTGGGTGATGTTGATCCGGCCCAAAATCGCGGGATTGCTCGCCGTGCCACGCACACGCAGGTTGGCTTCGGCCTGCAGATTCTCCGTGAGCGAGCTTTGCAGCTGGATGTCCGGCGAGGTTTCGATCTGCACGTCGAAACTCATCCCGCCCAGCAGTCCCTTGCGTGCCGAGGGCGTCTGCACGGGCTCGGCGGACTTCGCCAGAATGCCGCTGAAATCGGACTGTAGATTGATGCCCGTGCGCAGTATGGTGACCGTGCCCGAAAGCATGCTGCTATCGGTGGTGCCGGTAAGATTGAGGCTCGCATTGGCCACCGTGCTGACCCCCTCGGGGTAGCGCACGCGGACTTCGCGGGCGCGGGCGTGCAGCCGGAAAACCAACTGGCCGCCGCCATAGCTGGCAAAGCCCGAGAGATCGATCTTGCCGCCGCCGGTCTCGCCGCTCAGGCTCTGAATGGTGGCGCGGTCCTTCGTGAAGACTACGGTGCCCGAGGCCTCGGAAATTCCGTTCGGCACATCCACGATATTGAACGCCGCCTTCTCGAAGGTCATGCGCCCGTTGATCAGCGGGTCGGTAAAGGTCCCGCGCACCGTGGCGTCCGTAACTACAGTTCCGGAAGATTCGAAATCCTCGCTGAAGTCCTGCAGAAAGGCCAGGTCCAGACGACCATTCAAGCGCGCGTCCAGCGGACTCTTCTGATCCAGCGAGTAGCGCCCGGTAAGGTTAAGATCTGTGCTGCGCCCAATCAAGTGGGCGCTTTCCACATTCACCACGGAATTGGCGTACCGCACTACAATCGGCCCGCTGTTCTTCAGCGTAAGTGCACCGGATGCGGCGGTGACCCCGGGCGCGGCCCCGAGTTGAAACTCGGGAATCCGCAACTCGGCTTTCATGGCGCGCCAGTTGGCGGCCGGGCCCTCCACGTGGATCGCCCCTTCGGCGGACCCCGCGAATTGTGCGGGCTCGCCCGTGCCCGATGAACTCAGCCACGGCTTCAGGCGGGCCAAATCCAGCTGCGAAAATGTCAGGTTGGCGGAACCGGGGTACTCGCCTTCCAGCCGCCACTCGCCATCGCCCTTCAAAACCGAGCCTGCGATCGAAGACTCGATATGCGCGTGTAACACCTGCCCCTGCGACGTCGCCGTGAGGCGGCTCTCCCCCAGTGCCTGACCGTCGATTTCCACGCTCTTCGTCTCCAAGTCGGCGCGCAGGGCATCGATACGGTATGGGATCTTGGCAGTGGGCTGTAACTCAATCTCGCCGCCCGCGGTGACCTGCAGAGTCCCTCGGATTCCGGGCCGCGCCTGCACCAGGGTTTGAATATCCTCGGCGGGCATCAGGTTGGTGGCGACATTGAAGCGTAAGCGGCCGGTGTCGAACTTCCCGGGCTGATGCTGCAGCGTGGCGCTCAGGCGGACCTGTTTCGCGCCCGCGCTGAGTACTCCATTGGCCACCGTCAAGGTGTTGGCTGCGTATGTCGCACGGGCGGTAAAACGGTCGAAGGGTTCGTCCTGCAATTTGCCTTTAAGTAATTCCACGTCGGCCTGTGCGCGCAGTGTCGAGACTGTTCCGTTCACCTGTGCGGTGGAATTCAATGTGCCGCTGATTGGCAATTCCTTCGCATTGAGGAGCGAGGCCAACTCGGTCAGGCTCGCATTGCTGACCGTGGCGGTGCCGGCCACCGGGCTGGTGTCAGCGGTCTTCCAATCGCTCAGCCCGATGGACCCCTGCAACTGCGCGCGCAACGAGCCCTCCACGGCGCTGCCGTTCTGTACACGCAGGTAGTCGGCCGCCAGGGCCACATCGGCCTCCAACGCGTCGGCATGTTGCCCGGAGTAAACCACATTGGCGGCGCGCAGATGGCCGGCGATGCGCGGATTATCCAGATTGCCGGTCACGCTGCCATCGAACTGCGCGGACCCATTCTGCAGCTTGATCGGCAGCGCCGCGGCGCTATCGCCGAGCACGGGCAGCACGTCCATCAGGTCCGTCGTCTCGGCGTGGACCTTGAGCTCGCTATTGAGAGCGCCCGAGAAATCGGCGCGCGAGTGCGGCAGCGTGACCGTGGACCGGCCGACGTCAAGAGTGCCGCGCGCCGCATCGTACGCCACATTGAGTTGGCCGCGCACCGGCTCGCCCGCGGGCGCCGGCGCCAGCGTGAGCGCACCCGTGGCCCGCAATTCACTGGAGCGTTTCAGCGACCCTTCCAACGTGAGTGGGCCGAACACCAGAGCGTTCCATGGCAGCGCGGCTGTACTGTAGAGTGCCACCGTGCGCCGTGTGTCGATGCCGCTAATTTCTCCTGCCACTGTGTAGTGATCCAGGTGGGCCAGGCGTGCTTTGCCGCGGAAAGTCCCGGTGAGTAGCGTGAGGGCAATGCCGTCGATGTCGATGTCATTCTTGAACAGCATGAAGGTTCCCACGCGCCCCTGCACCGCCTCGCGGCGTTCTCCATTGGCGTAGAATCCCGCGAGCCGCAGCCCGGCCGCCGCAACCCCCAGAGTACTGGCCGACACTGCGCCCTCCCCGCTGAATCCCACCAGGCGGATCGTGGTGTCGCGATACTCCAGGTCGCGTGCGTGCAGCGTGCCCCTGAGGTCGAGTCCGTCGCCCGGCGCCCATGTGCCCGTGCCACCCACCTCCGCCTTGCCGTTGCGTAATTGCGGCACGCGGAAGATCTGCGCGATATCGGGGATCGCAACGCGCGCCTGATACTCGAATGCCGCATGCGGCGCCGCCAGATCTTCCAGGGCTCCCTTGACGTTGATCTGCGTGGCGCCAGTGACGAGCGTGCCGGAGTCGATCGCGATGCGATTCTTCTCCATGCTCACGGCGAGGTTCACATTAAACGGCGCAGGACCGTAATCGTCATAGCTCAGGTACAGCGGTTGGATCGCGAGTCTGCCGCGGTAGCGTGGACCCAGCAGTTCATACGCCAGCGCGACGTTCAGATTTTCGCCGCGCGCCGCGAAGGGAATTCGCGTTTGCGCCTCGATTTCGAAGATCCCGCGCTCCAGCACGAAGCGGTCGATCGCCAGCTTCAAAATGTCCTCCACCGTGTTGCTCTTGCTGGTGGATTTGATCTTGGGCTCCGGAAAATTGGTGCGCCCGTCGGGTCCGATCACCAGGTACACGCGCGGGTCCGAAATCGTCAGCGATTGGATGTCGACATCCTTGCGCAATAGCGAAACGATCTTCAGCCCCACCGCCACGGACCCGGCGCGCAGCAACGGCGGCTTGTCCGCCGCTTCGGTGCCGTGCAGCACGAAGCCGTGCACCTCGGCGCGCATCTGTCTCCAGTCGAAACGGAACGAGGCCAGTTCCACGCGCCCGCCAGTCGCCGTTTCCACCGTGTCGATAATAGCCGTGCGTACCTTATCGAAGAACCAGGCGGTCTGCACGATGTACACCGCCCAGATTCCGACAATCGCCAGCAGGCCGGCGAGAGCCAGCAGGATGCGCCAGATCGTGCGCTTACGCATCATTTCAGCACCTCTTCGTGCACCACCACATTGGTACGGCGGCGCACGTCGCGCAGCCAGATGTCCATCTGCTGGTCGGCCTTCTGGCCGGTAAGTTTGCGCTCGATCTGTTCACGGTAATCTTCCAGCGTCACCGGTTGACCGGGATGAGCGGCCTCGGCCGCGGGTCTGACCGTCTTCGCGAAGAAGTCCTCCACATCGCCCGCTGCCAGTTGTACGCCGGTTTCAAAGCGCACTTGAATGAACAGCAGCAGCGTACGCTGCCACAACAACAGTTCCTTGAAATCGTCCTCCCGAATGCCGTAGGTCCCGAGCGCGGCGCGATACTCGCCATCGTCCTTGAAGTGGTCTTTCTTGAACTGCTCGATAGCGGGGACCAGTTCGGCGGCGTCGGGTAGCGGGTAGCGGCTATTGGCAAGTTCGGACTCAATCAGCTTCTGCTCGATCATCGCGTCTGCCGTGGCCTTCTTGCGCGTCGCACTGAAATCTGGTTTGACGCCGTCCTGGAAAGCCGCCACGCGAATCTGCCGGTCCAGATCGCTCGCCGTGATAACGCGATTGCCCACCGACGCGGCGATGCGGTCTATGATCTCTCCGCTTGCCGCGGCCACTGCCACCGTCAGCGAAATCACCAATCGGATTTTCGCCCCGAGTCTCAAAACGTTTGTCCAATCGAGAAGAAGTATTGCAGGCGGCTTACTCGTTGCACCTGGCATTGATTGGTGGTGGCGCAGGGGTTCACACCGGCATTGATCAGATCCTGCTGCGTACCCTTGAAGCCAAAATAATTAGGACCATTGATGCTGTACGCCAAGTCCACGCGTAGCGGGCCAACCGGAGTGCGGTAGCGTATGCCGAAGCCGACGGCGTGGACCATATAATCGAAGTCTCTGATATCCCGCTGCGTCTGGCGCAGCGAGAATTGCTTCAAGCTGCTATAGATGTTGCCTGCGTCGTGAAATAGAACTCCACCGATATTGTCGCCGATCAGTGGGAACCGCAGTTCGGTCTGATTAAACAGCAGAAACGTGCCGCCCAATGGAAGGCCCGTGGTGGGGTCGCGCAGGCCCGCCTGGTTCTCCGGGAAGGCCCGGTGCGAAGATCCGCCGCCCCCAAAGAAACGCTCCGGCAGAGGGATAGTGAGGAGGGGATTATCCGGGTTCGTGAACGAGTAGAGCTCGCCGATTGACGTCATGCGCGCCAGAACGAATCTCTTGCCGATCGGGTGATAAGTGGCATTGCGTGCCAGGATGCGTAGGAAGTTGATCTCCGATCCGAAGGCTTTTTGAGCCAGGCCGATATCGATCGTGTTGTAGATGCCCTTGTGCGGTTCCACCGGATCGTCGCGGCGATCCAGTATCCAGCCGAAAGAGACGATACCCACGCGAACCGGCTGCGAGAGCAGGGGGATCAACAGTGGCGTAATCTTAAGCGTATTCTGGTCCACATCCACGCGTCGATAAGCGTAACGGTAGAAAATCGTGCTGGCCTTATTGAGCCTTTGCGACAATTGCGCCGAAGTCTCCGCGCGGGTGTAGGTGTACGTGCGCACGTCCTGCGAATGCTCGTACAGACCGCTGAAGGAGAGGTTCAGGTTCTCGCGGTTGCGGAAACGAGGCCAGTTGTAACTCAGCACACCGCGCTGGTCCAGGGTCGAAACACGGGTGCGCATGCTGATGCTGTGACCCAGGCCCCACAAGTTGTTGCGCGCCAGGTCCAGCGAAACACGTGCCGAGAAGCCCGTCTGGCCGGCCCCCAGGCAGTTGTCGCAGCCGCCGATGCGCGCCAACTCCGCGCCCACGCCCGCGGCCAGCGAATAACGCGCCGCCTCTTCCATGTTGTACAGGACATATTTGCGGTCGGTGTCGCCATCGGGGTTCTCCACGGCGGCATCCACCCTCGCGAAGACCCCCAAATCATAAAGGCGGCGTTGTGTCTCGGTGATGGCGGTGGGCGAGAGAGGGTCGCCGGGATTCAGGCGCAGGCTGCGCGCCACCATCGTCGGCCGCGTCACCTTCAGGCCCTGCGGATTGATCAGCACCTGGCGCACGAACTGCTGCCGGCCCTCCGACACCGTGAAGAGAACATCCACCCGATTGGGCTCCGTGGCCGGTTTCGAACTCCACTCGAAGGTCGCCTTCGGGAAGCCGCTCTCGAAGTACTCGCCCAGGATTGTGTTGCGATCCACCCCGACGTTGAATTCGCTGAAGGGCTGTCCTTCGGTGCAACTCAGTTTGGCGAGAATGCGATCCTTATCCAGTCCCACGATGCCGTTCACTTCCACGCTGTGGATGAGGTACTGCGGCCCCTCCTCCACATCCAGCGTGACTGCGATGTTGCCGGCTTTGCCCTGGTAATCGTCAACCGAGCTGGCCGTCACCTTGACATCGCGAAAGCCGTTAGAGGCATACAGGCTTTCGATATTCTCGCGGTCGCGCCGCACCAGGCTCTCGCTGTAGCGGCCGTGCGGAAATTGCAGCAGATTGGCCGTCTGCAAGTACATGCGTTCGCGAATCACGTCGGTGGAGAAGTACTTGTTGCCGCGAATCGCGATGTTGACCAGGCGGTGGCGCTTGCCGGTGTTCACCAGAAAATCCACATTGGCGCGGTCGTTGATCACGTTCTGCTGCTTGAACTCCACCTGGGTTTCAAAGTACCCCTGCGCCTGGAAGTGGTCGCGCAGATTTCGTGCGCCCTCCACCAGCAGGTCGCGATCCACGGCATGCTCTTCGAAGACCGGAATCAGCTTCCGCAACTTGCCCTTCGAAACGCTGGCGCCGATGGTGTTGATCTGAATCTGCGGTCCGGCATCGATGCGCAGCGTGGGAATCGCCTGGTTGGTCTCGGCATCGTAGCGCATACTTTCCAGGCCGACCTTTGCCTCCAGACGGTTTTCCTTCTGCAGCAGCGAGCGTACGCCGTCCAGGCCCTGACGCACGCGTAACTGGGTGACCGGCTTCCAGGTGTGAATGATCCAGCGCCGGAACTTCGTGGCGTGCAACACGCGCTCCGGGTCCAACTTGAAATCCCCGGTGAGCAGCGGCGTTCCGAAACGCGCGCGTTTGCCGCTATCGATCTCGAAACGGATGTTGATCTGCTGATGCTCGGCATCGTAATCGAAGACCGGGCGGATGGTACTCAGATAAAGCCCGTTCCCTTCGAGCAGCCGGCGCTGCCCGTTAACCGCGACATCCAGGTCGCGATCCGTGTACGGCTGTCCCAGGTCGAGGCGCGAGGCGTTGCTCAATTGCCCCCGATTGGGCGGATCGTCAACGTTGCCCCCCACCGAAACGTTGCCTACAAACCAGCTGTTGGTCGTGACGAAGGTGACGATTACCCCACCGTTATAGGGCTCGGCGTCCACCTGAATATCGCGATAGCGCCCGGTGGCGAAGAGCCGCTCGATACTGGCGCGCACCACGGGCATGCGGAGCGGCTGATCGCGCTTCAGTGGCAGAATCCCGAAGAGCTCCGCACCCTCGAGGGGCTGCTCGGCGGGCACGAACCGGATGTTGATCACCGGCTGGCCTTCGTACTTCTGATACTGCGCATGAAGGCTGCGGGGCCGCACTGCTGCCAATAGCAGAATGAGGAAGGCGAGCTGCGATCGCACCAAACCTATGATAGCTGATGCCTCGCGGAACCCATCCGGCGTTTGTACGGCTTTTCGCGGTCGCTTTGCTACCATCGCAATGCATGGACCCTTCGGAGCGCGAGCGTTATTCGCGGCAGATTCTCTTTCCCGGCATCGGCGAGCGCGGACAGGAGGCGCTGCTGCGCAGTCACGCGGTGGTCGTGGGCTGCGGCGCGCTGGGCAGTTTTCATGCGGCGGCGCTGGCGCGCGCCGGCGTCGGGCGGCTAACCCTGATCGATCGCGATTATGTGGAGGCCAGCAATCTGCACCGCCAGTGGCTGTTCGAAGAGAGCGACGCCGCCGAATGCCTGCCGAAGGCCGCCGCCGCGCAGCGCCGGCTCGCCGCCATCAACTCCTCGATTCGCGTAACCGCGGCAATCGCCGATCTGACCGCGTCGAACGTGACCGAATTGCTCGGCGGCGCGGACGTCATTCTCGACGGCACCGACAATTTCGACACGCGCTATCTGATCAACGATTTCGCCATCAGCCGCAATATCCCGTGGATTTATGGCGCGGCCGTGGCAAGCTACGGGCTCTCCATGCCGGTGTTCCCCGGGCGCTCGGCGTGCCTCCGTTGTGTGTATCCGAACCCTCCCGAGAGTGCCCAGCCCACTTGTGAGACGGCGGGCGTGCTGAACGTCATCGTGTCCGCGGTGGCGAGCATACAGGTGGCCGACGCGCTCCGCATCCTCACTGGCGCGCCACTGCGTCCGCGGATTACCACGCTCGATCTCTGGAACGGCGGCATCCGTCAAATCGACGCGCCCGAACGCGACGCGGACTGTCCCACCTGTGCGCGCGGCGAATATCCCTACCTGGAAGAGAGTCGCCGTCCGCCGGCGACTCTGTGCGGACGCAACGCCGTGCAGATCGCGGGCGAGCGCACGGTGGACCTCGTCGCGCTCGGCGAACGTCTCGCGCCCCTGGGCGAGGTCCGCGCCAACGAGTATGCGCTGCGCTTCCTCGCGCCGCCCTACGAACTGACAATCTTTCCCGATGGCCGCGCCATCGTAAAGGGCACCGGAGACACCGGCGTCGCCCGCGCTGTGTACGCGCGTTACGTGGGCTGAACTCGAAACTTCCGCAATACGTTTACTCCCGTAAACTCTCACCGCCCCCGTTCAATCCCCAGCCGCAATCCGCAGGTGTTCTCAGTTGAATCCCAAGTCACTAACAGGAGAAATTTCGTGCGTAGCTCGCAATTAATCAGAGGAACAGTTGTATTAGGCGCTTTTCTTGCGATCGCCGGCGTCTCTTCGGCGCAGTCGTTCGGCGGCGGAATTGCTGGCGCCGTCACAGATAGCAGCGGAGGCGCAGTCGATAAGGCCGCGATTACGGTCGTCAACGAAGGCACCGGCGCGGAACGCCGCTTGACCACCGATGTCCACGGACTCTATGTAGTCCCGGAACTGCCCATCGGCTACTACACTGTCCGGCTCGAAGCGCCAGCCTTCAGCAAGATGGAGCGCGTCCACGTCAAGGTCGATGTCGGCGGCGAAACCCGCTCTGATTTCACTCTCTCAGTGCAGACAATCGACCAGACCGTCACGGTCAACACCGCGGCGCCTGTCCTGCAACTCGCGTCCAGCGACCTCGCCGAAGTCATCGACAACAGGCAGGTGGATAAATTGCCGCTCAACGGCCGCGACTTCCGCAAGCTCGCCTTTCTCGTCCCCGGCGCCGCGCCCCGCTCGCCACGCGGTTCGTTGGGCTCCTTCACGATTAACGGCCAGCGCGAAAAGTCGAACGTCTTCCTGATCGACGGGGTCGATAACAACGACTCGTTTCGCAACCAGCCCTCGTTCAATCAGGGCGGCCCAGTCAACGCACAGGCCACGATCCTGCCGGTCGACGCGCTCGCCGAGTTCAGCATTCAGACTCAGGGATCGGCCGAGTACGGACGTAACTCCGGCGCCATTGTAAACACCGTGCTCAAGTCAGGCACCAATCAGGTTCACGGCTCCGCCCACGAGTACCTGCGCCACGACAAGCTGAACTCCCGCAATTTCTTCGAAACTCTTCCGGGTTCGCAGAAGAGTCCGTTCAAGAACAGCAATTTCGGCGGCACCCTCGGCGCCCCCATCAAGCACGACCGGACGTTCGTTTTCGCCGCCTACGAGAGCGAACGCGGCCGCCCGAATTCCACGCTCGCCGTGAGCGTGCCCGGCGATAAGGCCATCGCCGCCGCCCGCGCCGCAAACCTCGCCGCCGGCCGTCTCGAGAATCCACTCGGCGCGAGCCTGCTCAACCTCTTCCCCCACGAGAACAATCCCGGCGCCGGCGCCAACTATATCTACTCCGTCCCCAATCTTCTCAACAGCGACAACTTCCTCGTGAAGATCGATCACCGCTTCAACGACCGCCTCAATCTCAGCGGCCGCTACATCTATGGCGCCGGCGACCAGACCTTCCCGTTGAACAGTGGCCAGGGATCTCAGCTGCCGGCATTCCAGACGGTGGTCCCCACGCGCGTGCAGTTGGCTGGGTTGAACATGACACAGGTGCTCGCCGGGAACCTGATCAACAACACGCGCTTCAGCTTCAACCGCTTTACCCAGGCGTTCTCCTCGCTGGATTCCGGTTTCGACCCTGCCGCCATCGGCCTGATCACGGGCGTAACCGGCGGTCTGCCCACCATCGTGGTCAGCGGGTTCGAAAGTCTCGGCGCGCCGACCAACATTCCGCGCGGCCGCGTCAGCCAGGCGTACCAGATCGTTGACGCCCTCGTCTGGACGCGCGGCGCTCACACCGTGAAAACCGGCGTCGACTACCGCCGCCCGCTCGTTCGCTCTTACAACGACCAGTTCTCCCGCGGCCGCATCAGCTTCAACAGCCTCGCCGACCTTTTAGCCGGCGTCCCCGCGCCGTCCACCACCAGCATCGCCCGCGGAGCCACGCGCCGCGACACTTACAGCAACAATACCGGCGCCTTCGTGCAGGACGATTGGAGGGTTACCCGCCGCCTGACCCTGAACCTCGGTCTACGTTACGAGTACAGCGGCCCACTCTCTGAAAAGTACGACCGCATCTCAAACTTCATTCCGTCGCAGGGCTTGGTCCAGGTAGGTCGCGGACTCGACACGCTCTACCAACGCGACACCAACAACTTCGCTCCACGCATCGGCTTCGCGCTCGATCCGTCCGGCAAAGGCAAGACCGTGATCCGCGGCGGCTACGGCTTCTACTACGACTCGCCGTCCCAGGACTTCTTCCTGCTCCAGAGCTTCACCAACGGCAGCGTCGGCACCAATCCCGTGCCCGGCCTCGGAACTTTCACGGTCAACTTCACCCATCCCGTTCCCTTCGGGCCCGGAGTCGATATCTTCGGCAGCGCCGCCACCCCAGTCCCGCCCTTCACCGTGTTCGGGGTTGACCCGCATATGCGTACACCGTATGTGCAGAGCTACAACTTCAACGTGCAGCAGACACTGGTGGAAGGCACGGTCCTGCAACTGGGCTACGTCGGGTCCAAAGGGACGAAGATGTACCGCGTGCGGGATATCAATCAGGCGATGCCGGGGCTGACCGGCACGCTGCAATCGCGCCGCCCTTTTAGCGGGCTCTATCCCGATTTCGCAGGCATCTATGAACTGGAAGCGTCCGCCAGTTCTAACTACAATGCTCTCCAGGTGTACCTCCGCCGCCGCTTCTCCCAAAACCTGACGCTTTTTGTCAGCCACGTGTGGTCGCATTCCATCGACGATGCCTCCAACGGCATCTGCTCCTGCACCGCCGGCGTATCGTTGCCGCAGAACAGCTTCGATTTGCGGCCCGAGAAAGCCGTCTCCTCCTTCGACCAGCGCCAGCGCTTCACCGTGAACTTCGTCTACGACCTCGCTGCTCTGCCGCGCCTGCTTCGCAAATTGCCGGGCCGGCTCACCGAAGGCTGGGAAGTGAGCGGCATCTACGGCCTCGGCAGCGGAGTCCCAATTACCCCCTTCTGGAACGGTGCAGCCCCCAGCGGCAGCGGCGAATCCAGCAACGACCGCCCCAACGCCATCGGAAATCCAAACAACGGTCCCAAACGTTGGGACGCGTGGTTCAACACCGCCGCGTTCGTTCCCGCCGCTCCAGGCACGTTCG
The DNA here is from genome assembly GCA_039932635.1 of Candidatus Solibacter sp. GTDB lineage: Bacteria > Acidobacteriota > Terriglobia > Bryobacterales > Bryobacteraceae > Solibacter. The sequence continues at coordinate 4,085 of JBDTPR010000051.1, read as the reverse complement.
GAAACGCCGGTCGCAACACCATCATCGGACCGCGCAGCAACATTGCGGACTTCTCCGTGATCAAATCCACCCGCATCAGCGAAAAGGTGCATTTGCAGTTCCGCGCGGAATTCTTCAACCTCTTTAACCACCCGAACTTTTCGCTACCCAACGTCACCGTCAACAGCTCCGGCTTTGGGTCTATCACCAGTACCCCCGACGTCGCCAACGGCAATCCGCTTGGTGACGGAGGTCCCCGCCAGGTGCAGTTGGCCCTGAAGTTGACCTTTTAACCGCATCTCGCGAATGGTCTTCCTTCTCCGGAAACCCACACGTAAACCGTTGATCCTGAGTCGGCGGCCGTGTGGGGCAGGTTGGCAGCCTGCGGCCGGATGGCATCCCGCCTGTCTTTCGTCCCCATTCCGCCACGAGATCCATCCGTGGCGTTGAACTCTGCGTTTTACTCTGCGCCGCTGCGTTGAAATTACCGTGGACGAGTTACGCGGGGCCTCGCCCCATGCCGAAAGGAACACACTACTATGCCAGTGACACGAAGAAATTTCATATCCCAGGTAGCGAATGCGGGTGGCTACGGAGCCGCGTTCTCCACCATGCAGGCTCTCGGCTTGTTTCCAACGGCGAACTCGACACCCTTGGGCCGCCTGCCAAACGATCTGGGACGCGGCAGGAAGGTCGCGATTCTAGGGGCTGGAATCGCCGGCATGGTCTGTGCCTACGAACTCCGGAAGGCCGGCTTCGAATGCACTCTGCTGGAGGCGCGAGAGCGTCCTGGGGGGAGAAACTGGACCATTCGCAAAGGCAGCGCCGTTGAGTTCACCGATGGGTCCGTGCAGCATTGCGATTGGAAAACGGGACAATACCTGAATGCCGGCCCGGCGCGCATTCCCTCCATTCATCGCACTATGCTTGGCTACTGCGAAGAACTGGGCATTCCGCTCGAAGTAGAGATCAACACGTCGCGCTCCGCTTTGATGCAGTCCGATGACTTGAACGGGGGGCGCCCCGTAGAGCAAAGGCAGATCGTTTACGATACGCGAGGTCACCTGTCAGAACTCTTCAGCAAGGCTATTCATCAGGGCAGCCTCGATTCCGTAATGACCCGGGAAGATGTCGAACGGCTCCTCGCTTTCGTGCGAACCTTCGGCGATCTCAAAGAGGACTTTTCATACGCCGGAACGGAGCGTGGAGGGTATACCGTTCCCCGCTCAGGCGGCCTCGATTTGCCGGCATTCAGAAAGCCGCTTGCACTGCAGGAACTTCTGTTGGCGAACTTCGTCAAGGGCGAATTCTACGAGGATCGTCTGGATTGGCAGGCAACCATGCTGCAGCCCGTGGGCGGAATGGACCGGATCGCCTATCGATTCGCTGAGAAGCTCGGAAAACTCGTGCATTATCGGTCCGCCGTCCAGGAGATCCGGCGGACCGCTGAGGGAGTCCGCATCGTCTATTCATCGGCAGAACGACAGTCGCACAGCCTGGAAGCCGATTACTGTGTTTGTACCCTGCCGCTCCCCATTCTGTCTGACCTGCCAGGCGATTTTTCAAACGCGAGCCGCCAGGCTTTCCGTGGAATGCCCATGGTGACTCAATACAAAATTGGCTGGCAGTCTCCTCGTTTCTGGGAGCGGGAACACAATATTTACGGCGGAATCTCATTTCTGAATCAAGTAGTCGATCTGGTCTGGTACCCCAGTGACCGGTTGTTCTCTTCCCATGGCGTGCTGATCTCCGGGTTTAATTTCGAAGCCGACGAGGCCGGTCAGCCGACTGCCTTCGGAAGGCTCGGGTCGGTTGCAGCCAAGCTGCAAGCGTCGAAGCTCGCGGTGGAGAAACTCCACCCGGGATATAGCAAGTTGCTGACACAGCCGGTGTATGTCTCGTGGCCATCGATTCCGTACAGTCTCGGCTCCTTCGCCAACAATCATCTGGAGAGCTCGCAGCCGGCTTACGCCCAACTTCATCAGCCCGATGGAAACATCTTCTTCGCCGGCGACTATGTCAGCCGGATTGTCGGCTGGCAGGAAGGCGCGGCCCTCTCGGCGCATCATGTGGTTGCGGAAATCGCCGAAAGGGCGCGCTCCCGCCGCGTCTCCTAAGTGCAAATATGGCGAGTCCCTGAAGCTACCAAAATGGCAATGAAACAGATTTCACGGATCGAAATATCACCCTTCTATGACTCGCCGGGATATATACTCGTTCTCTAGTTCGGCTCGAAAGGACATCCCGTTATGAAACTCCTTGCACCGTATCTGGCCCTGGCCGTCAGCGCCGGTTTCGTTCTGCTATTCACACCGAACAGTTTCGGAGTCCCCGCCGCAGAGGAGGGTTTCACCTCACTCTTTAACGGCAAGGACCTGGACGGGTGGTACCTGAAACTCCGTAATGGAGACCTGGAAATGGCCCGGCGCGTATTTGTGCCTGAAGACGGCGCGGTTCACGTTTTCAAGGGCCTCCCTGACGGTTCTGACCTCGGTACCAATGTGAATCCGACCCACGGCCTGATGTACACCAAGAAGAGTTATAGCCGATTCATCTTTCGTTTCGAATACAAGTGGGGAACGAAACGGATGAACAACTTCGATAAGTACCAATATGATGCCGGCATGTACTACCATGTCTCGGACGACAAGATCTGGCCCGTCGGTTTCGAATACCAGGTGCGCTACGACCATCTTACCGGCCGGAATCACACGGGCGACTACGTGGCTTCTGGCGCCTACTTTCAGTGGTATGCCGACAAGGATGGCACGTTCCTGTTGCCCGGTGACGGGGGCCGCCTGCAATCCAGAAAGAGCGGGCAGCACTACGCAAAGAAAGGCGCCAAAGTTCACGGGTTGGACGGTCAATGGAATCTCTGCGAAGTGATTGTTATGGGCGACCAATACTCCATCCACAAGCTGAACGGCGAAATCGTGAATCTGGCGACGGGACTCACTGCTAAGGAAGGGATCATCGGCCTGCAGTCGGAAACCGCGGAAATATTCTATCGGAACATCATGATCAAGGAACTGGACAAAGACATTCCGATCGAAGACTTTCTTGCTCGATAATGGGCTCTCCGCAGTCACCTCCCTGAGCCCGACACGACCGTGATTCTTCCGCCAAAAGTGCGCTAGGATTGACCGAGCGGCGACGCAACAAGCGGCCCTGTACTGGTGTGTGTTTGACAGAGGAGATGCATGAAAGTGAAATGGGAAGTTCCTGCCGGTATATTCTGTGTGGCCTGCGCCGCCGGAATTCTGATTGGCCAGGAGAAAGAAGACCGCACGCTGTTATCGCAGCAGCAGATGACGGCCATTATCAATGAAGTTTCAGGCGAGCGCGCCATGCATCACGTGCTCGAACTGGTGCCGTATCAATTTGTCCGCCCGCCGTCCGAGTATCAGGGCCACTTCCGCGAATCGGAGGTCATGGCTAAGTTTGCCAGGGAATACGGCTTCAGCAACGTTGCCATTGAGGACTACCCCACCGGCCAGACCTATCAGCCCGTTATCGGCGAACTGTGGACCACCACTCCGAAGAGCGTGAAGCTTTTCGACATTCACGACATTCCGGAATCGCTGGCCTCGACCAATGCAAACGGAGACATCAGCGGCGAGCTCGTCTATGTAGGACAAGGTACGGCTCAGGATTTCGAAGGCAAAGACGTCAAAGGCAAATTCGTCCTGTCGGTCACGCCCAGTGGTCTCGGCGCCATTTATACTCGGGCCGTGGCGGCCGGTGCCATCGGTGTCGTCGGCATCAGTGCGATCGGCGCCGGTAACCGCGCGACGGACTACCCTGACGCAATCGTCTCCACAACCGTCAACGCTCAGCCGAATACCGCTGCCTGGGCCGTGAATCCGAAGACCGCGCGCGAGCTCGAAACTATGCTCAATCGCGGGCAGAAGGTCACCATCCGCTCCATCACCAAAACCGAGCAGGTGCCCAACAAACAGGAAATCGTGCATGCCGAAATTCCGGGTGACGGCAGCACCACGCAGGAAGTCGCCATCGGCGGCCACCTCTTCGAGTCGTATATCAAGCAAGGCGCCAACGACGACAATTCGGGCGCCGCGCACATTCTGGAAATGGGTCGCGCGTAC
>JBDTPR010000050.1:0-17401 GCA_039932635.1 Candidatus Solibacter sp. | reverse complement strand
GAACCTCGATGCGTGGACCAGCGGACTCAGCTCCATGAACGTCACCGGTTACGACAATCCGCTGGTCGGCTACGTCAACAGCCTGCCGTGGAATCGCGCCGAAACCAACTTCGACTTCGTCAACAACTGGACCAAAGTCAAAGGGAATCACACCATCAAATTCGGTGTCGATGTGCGCCGCCTGCGCGACGAACTGCTGCAGACCCAGGACGCCGGCGGACCGCGCGGCGAATTCCAGTTCGGCAACAACCAGACCTCCACCCCCGGAGCCGCCGTGCTCGCTCAGGTAAACGGGCTAGCCGGTTTCCTGCTCGACCGGCCCTCTCTGCTGCAGCGCGATATCGCCGTGGTCTTCCCCTCCTATCGCGCCATCATGCTGTTCACTTACCTCCAGGACAAGTGGCAGGTCACGCAGAAACTCACCATCGATCTCGGTGTCCGCCACGATTACTACCCGCCCGCCACTCCGCGCTATGCCGGCGGCTTCGCCAACTACGACTGGAACACCAACACCATCGCCGTCGCTGGCTACGGCAACAATCCCATGAACCTGGGACGCAAGACTTTCTACACCAACTTCGCGCCGCGCCTCGGCATGGCCTACCGCATCGACCCCAAGACAGTGCTGCGCGCCGGCTTCGGCCTCAGTTGGATTCCGTTCCCTGACAACAAGTACGCCTGGGACAATTTTCCGGTCAAGCAGAGCATCGTCTACAACGCGGGCAACACGTATGGCCAGGCCACGACGGCCCCGGGCGTTTATGGCGCCATGGGTACCGGTTTCCCGGCGCCGCAGCCTATCGCCATCCCGGCTAACGGCATGGTCACGCCGAGCGTGTCGCAGAACATCGCCAGCGTCATCCCGCTCGATTACCACGAAGGCTACATCCAGTCCTGGAACGTCGCCCTGCAGCGCCAGTTGCCCGCGCATTTCAGCCTGGACGCAGCCTACGTCGCCAACCACACGGTGCGGGCGCCTGTGACCTGGAACCTCAACGCTGGTTTCCTCTTCAACCAGGGCGCAGCCGGACGTCCGCTCTTCCAGAAATTCGGCAAGAGCAATGACGTCAACCTCCGCTTTGTCGGCGTCAGCAATAACTACAACAGCCTGCAAACCAAGATTGACCGCCGCTTCCACAACGGCCTGCTCGTCACCACCGCCTACACCTTCGCCAAGGCGATGGGCTCGTCTTCCGAAGATGGCAACGTGTGGAACTACATCCAGCCCTCGCGTAACTACTCGCGCCTGGACTTCGACCGCACACATACCTTTGTCCAGAGCTATGTGTACGAATTGCCGTTCGGCCCCGGCAAGCCCGTCGCCAAAACCGGCGTGGCACGCTGGATCCTGGGCGACTGGCAGGTCAGCGGCGTGCTCAGCCTTATGACCGGCCGGCCGATGACGTTCGGCACCAATGTCAGCGCCAACACGCCGGGCAGTAGCATCACTCCCGACCAGATCGCACCGTTCGTCGTGACCCACAATGTCGCCGGGCCCAGCGGCACCGCCACCTGGTTTGACACCTCTGCCTTCAAACAGCCTCTCGATGCCGACGGCAAGACGCCGCACTTCGGCAATATGGGACGCAATAACCTGAACGGACCCGGCCTGTTCGATCTCGACTTGTCGTTGTTCCGCAAGTTCAAGTTCGGCGAAAAGGTAGTCGCCGAGTTGCGCGCCGAAACCACCAACTTCACCAACACGCCGTCCTTCGCGGCTCCCAACCTCACGGTGGGCGACACCAATTTCGGTAAAATCACCAGCACCCTGAACGGGCTGATCGCCAATCAGAGCGTGGGAGGCACCGGCCCCCGCGTACTGACCTTTGCGCTCCGCATCAAGTTCTAACGCCTCAAGCAGAGCCGCGACCGTAAGGGAGCGGTGTTCTACAGGGCGGCGGCCCAAACCGCCGCCCCGATGTTACTTTCCCTTCGCAATGCCTTCCAGAATGTCCGGTATCTCGAACACCCCGCGATTTTGCATCCGCCCCGTGGCATCCCGAAAACGCTGGTTCGCCGCAGGCTCCAACAACTCATTCACCGCGCCCGCAACGCCGCGGAAATTCTTGAGCACGATTCCCACGCCCATCTCGCCGATCCACTGCGCGTTGTAGCGCTCCTGCGGCAGCGTCCACGCGTTGCACTCCACAATCACCGGCAGGCGCATCGCGATTGCCTCGCTCACGCTGCCCGGTCCCGGCTTGCCGATAAAGTAATCCGCCAGTTGCATGTACCGCGGCACTTCCCTGGTGAAGCCCTCGACAAACATGGGCGCTTCGTGTGTCATTCCCTGTAAGCGCTCGCGCAGGCGTTTGTTGTTCCCGCAGATCATCAGCAGTTGCCGGTTGTTCAAACGCCTCGCGACCTCGAACATCACCGAGGAACCCTCGCCGCCGAACAGCACCAGCCCCACCGGTTGATCGGCGCGGAATCCCAACTTCGTGCGCTCCGCCGCGCGCTCTTCCGCCGATAGCGGCGCGATCTCGTAGAAGCGAGGATTCAAGATCATCCCCGACACGCGGTGAACCTTGTCCGGAGCATGCCCCATGGCATACGCCTGCTCCACTGCCTTTGCCGACCCACAGATGAAATGCTGCACCTGCTTCTCCATCCAGAAGTGCGGCGGGTAGTCCGCGATATCCGTCAGAACGGTCACGAAAGGCGTGCCCGGCATCGCGTTCGCCAGACTCGCGCACAGCGCGCGATCCAAATTCGGCACCAGCGAGACCACCATATCGGGCCGCCGCTCGCGCCAGAAACCCTCCAACAGGCGCACCGTCTTGCCGTGAAACGCGCGGATCACCGCGTGCATGCCCACCATCAGCTGCGGAGAACCCAGCGTCCAGCCCTTCTTCAGCATCAGGTTGTAAATATCCTGCAGGCGCACCCCGGTCACCTTGCGGAAGACGTCCATCTCGTCCAATACTTCCTGCAGATTGACCAGCCGGACTTCCCACGCGCGCCCCTGCTGTTCCACCACCTGACGCAGCGCATTGGCCGCCGCCCGGTGACCGCCGCCCGCGTCAAAATAGATGAAGTCCACCTTCACTCACACGATTGTTGCATGGCAGCCAAGTTCACGCGCCAAAACCATTTTTGTTCACGAATGTTTTTTGACCCCGTCACCGTAATGTGATCCGGCGCGCAGTACAACATCGTATGCGGTCTTCCTGGTCCCCGAAATGCGGCTATCGTATTCGTCCGCACCTTGCCGGATGGCTATCAACCTGCACAGGCAAGCCCGGAGCACTGGCGGAGGTATTTCCGTGACACTGGCTGGCGCAATGCACTACATCGCGGGCAGCGATCATCGCCTGATGAGGCGTGTCAATCGCTGGCCGGCGCCACGTTGGATTCGTTTCTGGGCGATGCTCGCTACGCGGGCCGGCGATGGCTGGCTATGGTACGCCGTGGGAATCGTCATCCTGCTCGCCGGAGGACCTCTGCGTTTTCACGCGGTTGCCGCGGGTTTGCTCGCCACCGGCTCCGGCATCCTGCTGTTCCGCAAAATCAAAACACTTACCGGACGCCGGCGTCCTTGCGCCATTGAGCCCCACTGCTGGGCCACGCTCCTGCCGCCCGATCAGTTTTCTTTCCCCTCGGGCCACACCATCACTGCTTTCGCGGCTGCCTTGTCGATCGGCTCGTTCTACCCCGTGCTGCTGCCCGCCTTGCTGTTCTGCGCCATCAGCATCGCAGCCTCACGCGTACTGCTCGGCATGCACTTCCTCAGCGACGTGATCGCCGGAGCCGGCATCGGCGCGCTGCTTGCCACGCTTGCCGTCCAGGTTGTCTCATAGCACCGGCGAATCGTTGCCCAACAGCGCCTTGCGCACGAGCTTCACCGGCGGATAGCCCTGCTTCAGGAAGGCGTCGTGAAAGCCTTGCAGGGTATATTGCGCGCCCTTCATCTGCTTGTAATCCTCGCGTAACTTCAGGATCTCCAACTTGCCCAGCGTGTAAACCAGATACGTGGGATCGCTCGTGCCGCGCTTGGCCTCCTTCTCCGCCACCGGCCGCACCTGATAGCCTTCCTTCACGAAGAACTCCACCGCTTCTTCTACCGTCATCTTGCCGGTGTGCAGCTGAATTCCCGCGATGAAGCGCGCATTGCGCAGCAACGCGTCCTGCAGTTGTCCCAGCCGCAGTTTCAGATCGCCCTTGCCGTAGCCCTCGTCCAGCATCATCTGTTCGGTGTAATGCGCCCAGCCTTCGGCATTCGAGCTGCACCCCAGGATCTTGCGAATCTTACTGGGCGCCTGCGAGATCCACAGGAACTGCGTATAGTGCCCGGGATACACTTCATGCACCGCGGTACTGAGAATGGTTCCGCGATTGAAGCCCTGCAAATACTCCTCGGTCTGCTTCGCGTTCCAGGTGGACTCCGGCAGCGTGACGTTGAAGAACGCTTCCTTCGCGATCCGCTCGAACGCGCCGGGAGTGTCCATTGATGCCGTGGTCAGGGCGCGCATGAACGGCGGCGTCTCCTGCACAATCGGCGGCACCTTGGAAGGAATGGTTACGATCTTGTGCGTCTCGACGAAATCGCGCAGCCCGCCCAGCACTTCGCGAAAACTTAGCAGCAGTTTGCCGCCCGCCGGATGGTCGAGCAGCGCTTCGTTCAGAATCTGCTCCGCGGTGCGCGTTTTGTCCACTTGCGCCGCTACACGCGTAAACTCTTCCTGATTGCGCCGCAGATTTTCCCGCCCGATCTCCAGCAACCGATCCAGCGGAATCTCCACCATCTCGTCGTAGAGCAGCTTCTTGCGATACGTCTCGGCGCCGATCCGGAAGTCGCCATTGGAACGCGGCAACAGATCGCTCTTCATCCACGCTTCGTAGCTCTTCAGCGCTTCGATCACGCCCCGGTTCGCCTTGGCGAAGTCCGCCAGCAGCGCCGCGTCCTTCACCTCTTTGAACGCCGCGGGCACGTCGTTCTGGAAGAAGCTCACGATCCCCGGCATCTGTTCCAGCGCCACTTCGGTATAGACTTTGGGTGGATTCTTCAGATTTTCGCGCGCCGATTGGAAGAGGAGGGGCGCCAGTTTCTCGCGCGCGATCACAGATTTCAGGCGCTCCGCGGGAGGCGCGAAGCTGCGGCTCATGATCAGGAAAATCGCGCCCGACACGCCCGACGAATACACATCCGGGTTCTTCTCCCAGGGACGCACTACTTCGAGTGTCAGCAACTGCCCGCGAATCTGCGCCAGTAGCAGATCCCGATCGGACGCCTGCCCCGCCGAAAGTCCGGTTGCACCGAATGCATCGACCTCCTGCTCGAACTTGTGTAGAGCTGCCGTTTGCGACGCGATTTCCGCCGCGGTCATCAGCGGCAGGTGCGCGTCGTATTGATGGAAGCCTACGGCGGTGCCTTGCGCCGGGTCGTACTTGAATAAGACTTCGTCGAAGAATCGATCCGCCAGCTTGTTGAAAGCGTCATCGCGCGACTGCGCCATGCACGCGCCCGCCAGCAGAAACAGAGATACCGCTCGCCAGACCCTCATCCCCCCATTGTAGCGGCCTTAAATCGCTGCAACTTCGCGGCGGCGCCGCCGTCTATATTGGTGGAGGTAGGGCTATGAGCACCACGGTAGACAGAATGAAACTGGCCGAAGCAGTTCTGGCCCTGATCGAGCAGATGCGCGCGGAAACCGGCGATGAGGCTCTGGGAGCCAGCATCGAACGCGCCGTCCTGGAGTCGCAATTCCAGGAACTCGAAGCGGAAATTCTGGAAAATCCCGGCGCCATCGAGCCGTGGCTGATCAGGCGGCGCCGCGCGGATTAATTTACCCGCGCTAATCTCCCGAAGCCGATCCGATCCGCGAGCCATCTTCCTGTTGCTGGAGCTGGCTCGCCAGACCTACCAACTCTCCCGCCAGGAAGGTTTCGCCTGTGCTCTCGAGGATGTAATACTTTTCATCGCCCTTGCGCAAGCCGATGTGCGTAACGGGTCCGCGATAACGGCGGATCAATTCGAGTGCGTTTTCGAGTTCCATAACGGGTCCCAAGTAGGTTAGATCCATTATGGAAGCCAGCCAGCGCGCCGAAAACGCGTTAGCCGAAAGATACGGCCTAGGCAATTAGAGCTATTGTGCCCATTCGCCCACGGCAGCGGTCAGGTCTTTTTTTTGCTTTTCAGATTGCGGTAGACGCCGTAGCCGGCCAATCCCAGCGCCGCGCCCGCCAGTGCGCCCAAACCGATCACCAGACCCGCAGAGAGTCCGGTGGCCGCACCCTGCGCCGCCAGTTCCAGCACGCCGAGGGAAGCTCCGCCGGCCGTACCGACCCCGGCGCCAACACCGGCCGCCGCAGTAGCCTTCGCCTTGTCCAGTTCCTCTTCAGTCATCGACTTCTATTGTAACGCCCGGTTTCCTCGAAGCTTACCTCGAACCTATTGATCCGGGTCGAAGTGGCGGTCCACGTACAGCCACAGTACACGCGCAAACCTGGTCACCAGCGGCACGAAGGGCAGGTACGCGACAAATGCCGCGATCATCACTACATCGAAGCGCCACGCAGTCAGCCACCACAACAAGAGCACCAGCACGAGGACCGGCGGGATCGACAACATGTAGCTGAAATACATCGCCCCCAGGAAATATCCCTGCTCGCGCTCGTATTTCAGATTGCAGGCCGGACACCGCTCGTGCATGGCGAGGTACGTGCGCCAAAGCGGCCCGCGGAAAATCTTCCCCGCGTGACACCTGGGGCAGAGTTCGTGGGCGATCGCAAGGAGCTGCATAACAGCCGGCGGCGTCCCCAGCATACCATCTGGCCTGGGACGCACCGGGTTTCGGCTGGACACTGCTTTTGCGGGTACGGCCCGCCTGCCGATCAACGGGAACTCTTACTGACGCGGTGGCCCCGGCATAGCTTACGGCACGCCCCCCTAACTTACGCCCGGTGCGACACCCGGTGCGACAATATTCACTTGCTCGCCGCCATCCTCATCTTCACCGGCACCTACCTCACCCTCGCGATTGGGCGCATCCCTTACCTGCGCATCGACCGCACCGGAGCCGCCATCATCGGCGCGAGCCTCATGCTCGCTTTCAACGTCCTCACCGTGGAGGAGGCGTACGCCGCCGTCAACTACGACACCATCATTCTGCTCTTCGGCATGATGATCGTGGTAGCCAACCTGCGGCTCTCGGGCTTCTTCGACGCGGTCAGCGCGTGGGTGGTGGATCACGCCCACGGACCGCTGTTGCTGCTCTCCGGCATTGTCCTCGTCAGTGGCGTCTTCTCAGCCTTCTTCGTTAACGACACCATGTGCCTGGTCCTGACCCCGCTGGTGCTCGACATCACGCGCCGCCTCGGGCGAAGGCCCATTCCCTACCTCCTCGCCGTCGCCATGTCGTCCAACATCGGCAGCGTCGCCACCATCACGGGCAATCCGCAGAACATGATGATCGGCAGTTTTTCCCGCATCCCCTACCGGACGTTTGCCGCCGCGCTCTCCCCCGTTGCCGCGGTCGGACTCGTGCTCACCGTCCTGGTCATCGCGGTCATCTACCGCGCCGAATTCCGTTCGACTGCGCCGCTTGACGTCCGCCACCGTCCGTTGCGCGTTAACCGGCCACTACTCTGGAAATCGCTGGCCGTCTCCGCCGGCATGATCGTCTTCTTCTTCGCCGGCTGGCCGGTCCCGAAGGTCGCCCTCATCGCCGGCGCCCTGCTCCTGATCACCCGCCGCGTCAAGCCCGAGAAGGTCTACCACGAAATCGACTGGAGCCTCCTCGTGCTGTTCATCGGACTCTTCATCGTCATCGCCGGCCTCGAAAAGACGCCGGCGCCCGCCGACCTCTTCGCCGCCGCCAGCCGCTTCCACCTGGATCGTCCCGGCCCCCTGAGCGCCTTCGCCGCCGTGCTTTCTAACCTGGTCAGCAACGTTCCCGCTGTGCTGGTCTTCAAGAGCTTCATTCCCCACCTGCCCGATCCCTCGCGCGCCTGGCTCACCCTCGCCATGTCCACGACGTTCGCCGGAAACTTGACCCTCCTCGGCAGTGTCGCCAACCTGATCGTGGTGCAGCGTGCCCGCGCCGAAAAGGTGGAGATCTCTTTCATGGAGTACGCCCGCGCCGGCGCCCCGCTGACGATCCTCTCGCTGGCAGCCGGCGTTTGGATGCTGGGCTGACGCCGCCCGCCAGCCTCGCGGCGCACGGATGTTAAACTAGCGGCTTGTCTTCACAGCTCTCGCGAACCGGAGAGTGGTTCCTGCACTCCGGAATTCAACAACCTGACGGCGGCGTGGCCCGCTATTACCTCACCGATTCGCGGCGTCCCCTGCCGGCATCTACCGAGATCACGGGCTACGCCGTCAGCGCCCTCGTCTACCTGCATACCGTCACTCACGACGAACGCTACCTGCACCGCGCCGTCTCCGGCGCCAATTTTCTAGTCCGCGCCTGGGACAACGTGTCCGAGGCCATGCCGTTCGAAATCGAGCCCTCTACCTTCACCTACTTCTTCGATTGCGGCATCATCGTCCGCGGGCTGCTCGCCGTCTGGCGCGCTACCGGGGGCGAAGCATACCTCCTCGCCGCCAAGGCGCTAGGGCAATCGATGGTGCGCGATTTCGCCTCCGCGGAGGGCGAATTCCACCCCATCCTCGCCTTGCCCTCCAAGTCCCCCCTCGATCGCGATCCGCTCCGCTGGTCGCGCACCGCCACCTGTTACCAACTCAAATCCGCCATGGCCTGGGACGACTTGTATCAGGCCACCGGCGACCCCGCGTTCCTCGAACCTTACGAGCGCGTGCTCGAAGCCTCCCTACGCACCTACGCCGAATTCCTCCCCGGCCACCCTGATCGCCCCAAAGTCATGGACCGCCTGCACGCCTTCTGCTACTTCCTCGAAGGCCTGTTGCCCCGTGCCGCCCGCCCCGAATGCGCCGCTGCCCTGCGCGACGGCATCTCCCGCGCTGCCTGCCACTTACGCGAAATCGGCCCCGAGTTCGCCCGCTCCGATGTCTACGCCCAATTGCTGCGCGTTCGCCTCTATGCCGATTGGCTCGGCGCCGTCCCGCTCGATCTCGCCAGTGCCCAACACGAGGCCGTGCAATTGGCTTCGTTCCAGCATCGCGGCGGGACCCCGCCCGATCCTCAACTCGATGGGGGATACTGGTTCGGACGCAAAGGTGGCGAGACTTTGCCGTACATGAATCCGGTGTCGGCCGCTTTCGCCTGCCAGGCCCTGCAACTCTGGGAAACCCGCGACGGCGGAGCCCAGGCGCACCGCCACCTGTTGATTTAAGTTGACCCCGTCGATCAAGCTCGCCTTCCTCTCCGGCACCGGCGAACTCAACCGCCGCCTGATCGAGGAGTTGCGCGCCATTTACCCCGAACTCCCCCTCTGGGTGGTCTCCGATTTCGCGCCCGACGACCCCGCCCTTCCCTGGATCCGCTACCGTATCAACCGCAGCCTCGCGGACAACCTGCGCGTCTGCCGCGAAGCCCTGCACGGCCGTCGCATTCGCCTCGCCGGCGTCATGCTGGTGCCCAATGTCCCGTTCCGGCGCATGCGACTGCTGGCCCTGATCCTCTCGCCGCGCGGTTTTCTCGCCTTCAACGAGAATCTCAACCACTTCATGCTCCGCCCCGGCTCGCTGCCGGCCATCGCCCGCCACATCGTGTGGAGGCTCTCAAATGCCCTGCGCTGGAGCGTGCGCGCCGCTCGAAAGGCGGACTGGACCCTCCTCGCTCACCTTGGGCTTGCCAAACTGGCCGGGGCGATCCACGCCTTCCGCCTGCCACCGCCCGCCAATCAGAGCCGCGACCGTCAGGGAGCGCACGATCCGCTGCCCCCTGGTGTAACCGTAGTCATCCCGTCACGCACTGGGCGCGAACTCCTGGAAGCGCAACTTCCCGGCATCCTCAAACAGTCGCCCGACCAAGTCATCGTGGTCGATAACGGCAGCACCGACGATACCGTCCGTTGGCTGGCCGCTGCCTACCCACAGATCGAGGTCGTCCACTCCCCCGCCCCGCTCTCCTTCGCGCGCGCCGTCAATCGCGGCATCGAGCGCGCGCGCCACTCGCACGTCTGCCTGCTCAATAACGATATGCTGCTCGCCGCCGGCTTCTTCGCCGCCCTGCAGCGCGCCTTCCAGCAAGTGCCCGAACTCTTCAGCGCCACCGCGCAGATCCACTTTCCGCCGGGCGTCCGCCGCGAAGAGACCGGCAAAACGGTGTACGCGCAAAACGATCCTGAGGACTTTCCCGTCCGCTGCGACCTCCCCCTCCCGGGCGAAGACGGCAGCTATGTCCTCTACGGCAGCGGAGGCTGCTCGCTGTACGACACCGCCAAGCTCCGCTCCCTCGGGGGCATTGACGAAATCTATGAACCCGCCTACGTCGAAGACCTCGACCTGGGCTACCGCGCCTGGCAAAAGGGCTGGCCCAACATCTACGTGGCCGGCGCCGAGGTCGAACACCGGCACCGCGCCACTACCACGCGCTACTACTCGGAAGCCGAGCTCGATCACATCCTCGAAATCAACTACCTGCGCTTCGTGGCCCGCGCCCCCGCCGACCCGGCCGTCTTCCGCCGTCTCTGGGCGCAGGCGCTCCGCCGGCTATGGCTTCGCAAAGGGCCCGTGCACGAAGCCGCGGCCATCGCTCTGCACGCTACCCGACCGACCGGCGCCGCACCGCCCGTCTTCCCTGAAGATCTGTTCCTCGCACTCACCGACGGCGGCGTCAGCGTCTTCCCGGGCCGGCCCGCGACTGGCCGTCCGCGAATCCTGATTGCCAGCCCCTATCTCCCATTTCCTCTATCGCATGGCGGTGCAGTCCGAATGTATAACTTGATGCGCCGGGCGGCCGTCGAATTCGACCTGGTCCTGGTCGCCTTCACCGAGCACGCCGCTCCGCCGCCGCCCGAACTCCTGGAGTTCCTCGCCGAAATCGTACTGGTGCGCCGCGCCGGCAGCCACTCGGTGCCCTTCACCGGACGCCCCGAGGTGGTCGAGGAGTTCGACTCCCCCGCTTTCCGCGCGGCCCTGCGCCAGACCGTCCGCAAGTGGAACCCCGCCGTCGCTCAATTGGAATTCACGCAACTCGCTCAATACGCAGGAGATTGCCATCCGGCCCGCACCATCCTGGTGGAGCACGATATCACTTACGACCTCTTCCAGCAGATGCTCCGGTTCGACGACCGCTTGGAAATCCGGCGCGAATGCGACCTCTGGCGCGAGTTCGAAACCGCCGCGTGGAAAACCGTGGACCGCGTCGTCACCATGAGCGAAAAGGACCGCCTCGCCGTCACCACAGGCAACGCCGCAGCCCTCCCCAATGGCGTAGACTTGGAGCGCTTTCAGCCCAGTCCCGAACCGCCCGACCCGCGGCGCATCCTCTTCATCGGGAGCTTCGCTCACAAGCCGAACGTCATGGCTGTGGAGTTTTTCGTCAACGAGGTGTGGCCGCAGTTGAAGGACGCGACCCTGCACATCATCGCCGGAAACCGCCACGAAAACTATCCGGTGGCGGCCGACCTGACCCAGCCCGGCATCACGGTAAATGGGTTCGTTTCGGACGTCCGGCCGGCCTACCGCCAGGCCGCCGTAGTGGTCGCGCCGCTGCTGGCGTCGGCCGGCACCAATATCAAGGTGCTCGAGGCCATGGCCATGGGTAAAGCGGTCGTCAGCACGAAAGCGGGAGTGAATGGCCTGGATGTGGTCCCGGGCGAGGATTTCGTTTTGGTGGGGACTGCCGACGAAATGGCGGCCGCAATCGCCGGTCTCCTGTCCGATCCCGAAGCCAGAGCGCGCCTGGAAACGGCCGCGCGCTCGCGGGTTTCGCAGTCCTACAGCTGGGACACGATCGCGGCCGCCCAGTCCGCCTTGTACCGTGAACTCGGCGCTTAGGGCTCCGCGGCGTACCCTTTGTCCAGCCAATCCGCCTTGAACCCGACAGGCAGATAGAGCACCTTGGCCTTCGTGAACCCCATTTCCTTCAAGAGATCCATGGCCGGCTTCACATTCGGGCAACGGTCCCATGGACAGCAGCCGCAGTAGACGACCACTTCCTTATCCCGCGCAACCTTCTCCGCCGCCGCCCGAAGCATCGCCAGACCGGCTGGCTGCACTCCCGGACCCGCAAAGACGGCGCCGGGGATCCGATGGCTGCGGTAAAGCACATTCGGTCCCACCATGAAGACCGCGGGCCGCGTCTTCGCTGTAGCAACCCGTGACGCAAATTCCGCAGGTTGCACCATCGCCATCTCGGCTGCCGCTGCCACGACAACCATCACTGCCAGCACACCCGCCAGCCGCGTAAGTTTCTGATTTTTCACGCCTGTGAAGTTTCCGCCCATTTCAGGATTTCGTCCGTACATGTTTTAATAGTAGTTCGTATGCATCGTCAGTTTGGACTTTTCTCACTCGTGTGTGCCGGTACGCTGCTCGCCGCGGCCCCTCCAGAAACCGTCGTCCCCCAGGCCCAATCCACCCTTGCCCGTCTACCTCTGCGCTTCGAGGAAAACCGTGGCCAGTGGGACTCCGCCGTACGCTTCGCGGCCCGCTCGGGCGGCGCCAGCCTGCAACTGACGGCGCGCGGCCCGGCGTTCCAGGTCGGCAGCAGCCACGTTGAGATCGGCCTGGTCCACGGCAATTCGGCCCCGGAGATTACCCCGCTGGATAAGATGCCCGCGGTCACGAATTACCTGGTCGGCAACCGCGACCAGTGGCATACCGGGATTGCCAATTACGCCCGCGTCAGCTACCGCAACGTGTATCCGGGAATCGACGTGGTCTACTACGGCAACCAGAACCAACTCGAGTACGATTTCGTCCTCGCCCCCGGCGCCAATCCCGATGCCATACGCCTGAAATTCCATGGCGACGTGAAGGTTCACCTCACCGCCGCCGGCGATCTCGCCCTGCTCGCTTCGGATGGCGAGATTCTGCAGAAGGCCCCCGTAATCTACCAGGATGGCCGCCAGATCAAAGGCCGATACACCCTGCTCGCCAACAATCAGGTGGGCTTCCGCCTGGAGCGCTACGACCGCAGCCGCAAGCTGGTGATCGATCCCGTCCTGGTCTACTGCACCTACATGGGCAGCTCCGGGGCCGACCGCATCAACGCCGTCAAACTGCTGCCTAACGGCCTTCTCTATGTCACCGGGCAGACCACCACAGGTGAAATGCCCTACATCGACGGCGCCTACAACAACCTGAGCTCCGGTTTCATCGATATCTTCCTGGCCATCATCGACACGAACAACAATTTCCAGCTCAAGTACTTCTCCTACCTGGGCGGCGGCAATCAGGATATCCCCCTGGCGTTGGACGTGAACGCTCAGGGCGTCGCCTTCATCGGCGGCTCCACCACCTCCACGAATTTCCCGGTCGCCGGCCCCTCCGTACAGACCACCGGCGCAGGTAGCGCGGTTGCCGGCTTCGTGGCCGTCATCAACCCCGCCCTCTACGGCGGCGATTCGCTGATCTACTCAACCTACCTCGGCGGCACCACGGGCAACACGGCTGTCAACGGCCTGGCCATCGACGCCTCCAACTTCATCTACGTAATCGGCACCACCAGAGCCACCGATTATCCGGTCACCACCAGCGCCTACGCCGGCGTGATGTACGGGACGCAGGACGCCTTCCTCGCCAAGCTCGATCTGAGCAGCAGCTCGATGGCGTACTCGACCTTCCTCGGCGGTGAACTTACGGACGAAGGCCGCGCGATCGCGGTGGGCACCAACGGACGGGTCTATTTCGCCGCCGTCACCATCTCCCGGCAATTTCCGCTGGAAGGCCCCAGCTATCGCCAGACTCTTAATTCCCCGGCGGATGTGATTTCCGAGGACATCATCGTCGGCATGATGGATATGACCAAGTTCGGAACGCCATCGCTGATGTATTCCACCTACCTTGGCGGCTCGCAGATCGACGAAGTGCGCAAGATCGCGCTCGACGCCAACAACAACGTGATCCTCACAGGCTTCACGCTCTCCGTCGATTTCCCGGTCACGCAGGACGCGGTGCAGCGCAATCCCCAGGGCAACACCGACGCGTTCATCACCGTGGTCAACCCTAACAACCCTCCCGGCTTCCTGGTCTACTCGACCTATTTCGGGGGAACCCAGGGCGAGGTGGCCTACGACGTGAAGGCTGCCGCCAACGGCAATATTTACTTCACCGGCTACACCCTTTCCGATGACCTCTTCACGGTTGGCGCTTATCAACCTTTTTACGGCTTCGGCATCAATCTCTTCATCGCCGCCATTAAGCCCGGCACCCCAGGACGCGCCGGCCTGATTTACTGCACGTATGGCGGAGCCACCGGGACCTATGTTCCGACATCGCTCGCGCTCGGCGCCGATGGCAGCGTCTATGTCGCGGGCTACGGCAACGTAGGCCTCCCCATTACCACCGCCGGTTACGCCGGTGGCATCACCGACGGCTTCATCTTAGTCACGAAGTAAGCGGTCCGTTGGGAAACTGAAGGCCCTCGCCAGCCGCCGCCCGACGTAGAACGCCCAACTGGAAGTTCCCGCGATCGTGCACCAGGATATTGGCGTTGCGCATGGTGGCCTCGCACAGCGCTTCCCAACCGGCACAGAGTTTTCCGCGTAGCGCGGAATCCACAATTAACACATCGGCATGGCGGCAGCCCGCGGACAGCGCCGATGCATGCCCTTCGAAAACCCACACGCTATGCCCGATGTAACTCAGGCCTACCAGCATGCCGAGAAAGGGAATCGCCTGGCTCACCTCTTCCAGTCCCGGCGCGGCGCCCGAAGCGGTGATGAACGCCGTCGCCGCGATTGCCGCGATATTGCGTCTGGTCACTCCCGGCACCAACTGGTTCATCATGGCGGCCGTAGCCTCCAGCGACTCCGATTTCGCCATCCTTGGCATCGCGATATGCGTGCGGTCAGGCTTCAGAATCGCGATGCCGTCCACGGACGTGCGACGTAATCGCGTGAAGACTTCTTCGATATCGGAGCGACTGCTGACCTCCGGCACGCGCACTTCCGGGGGCGGCGCGGGGGCCTCCGCACGCGGGCGCGACACGCCCTTCCCATCCACCCAATCGGAAAAATCCGGCTTGCTCGACAGGCTGATCGCCAGTTTGTGCCGCACCACATTTTGAATCAACGCCAGCGCCTGCGCGGAGGGCTTCGCGCTAGCCGATTCGCGGTAATACCAGACCTGCCCCTGCTCCAGCCTGGCCTTCTCCAGCGCCGCCTCGAGCTGTTGCGAATCGGCCGCCTGCCCGTCCAGCAGAATGTTGCCCGAGGCCATCACGCTGATTTTGATTCGCATCTTCTTGGATTCGCATCTACCGTGCATCATTGTATCGGGTTGTGGACAATAGGGGGATGCCAATCACGCTGGAACAGGTGGAAGAGGCGCGCCGCAACATTGCCGGCGTGGCACTGCGCACTCCGTTAGTGCGCTGCTTCGCCACTTCGCCCTCCGCACTCTGGCTCAAGTTGGAAAATCTTCAGCCCATCGGCGCCTTCAAGATCCGCGGCGCCGCCAACATCATGGCGAGGACGGCGCCCGAGTTGCTTCAACGCGGCGTGCTCACCGCTTCCGCCGGCAACATGGCGCAGGGCGTGGCATTCTGCGCGCGCCAGCGCGGCGTGCCCGCCACCATTGTGGCGCCCGACACCGCGCCCGCCACCAAGATCCGCGCCGTCGAACGCCTGGGCGGCCGCGTCATCCTCGCGCCTTTCGCCGAGTGGTGGCGAACCTTCGAAACCCGCAGCTACCCCGGCGTGGACGCAACGTTCATACACGCCTTCGACGATCCCGACGTGATGGCCGGCAACGGCACCATCGCGCTCGAACTACTCGAGGACCTGCCCGATCTCGACGCCGTGGTCATCCCCTGGGGCGGCGGTGGCCTCTCCTGCGGCATCGCCGCCGTCCTACGGCAGTTGGCGCCGCGCGTCAAAATTTTCGCCGCCGAAATCGAGACCGCCGCGCCGCTCGCCGCTTCGCTTGCCGCGGGCGAACCGCGCACCGTGGATTACCAGCCATCCTTTGTCGATGGCATCGGTAGTAAGATGGTCTTCCCTAATATGTTCGAACTCGCCCGCACATTGCTCGATGGCTCGATTGTGGTTTCGCTGGACCAGGCCGCGCAAGCCATGAAATTCGTCGCCGAGCGGAATCGCGTGATCGTGGAAGGCGCCTCCGCCTGCGCCATCGCGGCGGCCATGTCGGGCCGGGCCGGAGACGGTAAGGTCGTGGCCATCGTTTCCGGCGGTAATATCGATCTGGAAAAGTTTTCGCAACTCACGTCGTAAAGTAGGCGTATTGTGTCCTTATGAAGCTGCCCCGCGCCATCTGCCTGGTCGCCATGCTGGCGCCTTTGCTCTATTTCGCGCAAGCGCAAATCCGGGTGGAGGTCAGCCTGGTCAACGTGGGCTTCTCCGTGCGCGACGAAAAGGGCAACCTGGTGACCAACCTCACGCAGGACGATTTCGAGGTCACCGATGACGGCGTGCCGCAGAAGATCGCCTTCTTCGCGAAAAGCACCGATGTCCCCCTGACCCTCGGCCTGGTGATGGACGTGAGCGGCAGCCAGCGCGAATTTCTCAAGCCGCATCACAACGACCTGCAGACCTTTCTCAAGACTGTGCTGCGTCCCCAGGATCGCGCCTTTCTGGTCTGCTTCGGCAACAACCTCCGCCTGATGAGCGATTACACCAGCTCGGCCAAGGAACTGGTGGAAGCCATGAAGACTTTCGAGAAGGGCAAGAACATTGAGAATTACCCCACCATCGGCCCTCGCGAACACCGGGTCCTCGGCAGCGCCGTCTATGATGCCATCTACCACTCCGCCACACAAATGATGCAAAGCGAGGAACGTGGCCGGCGCGCCCTCATCATCTTCAGCGACGGCGAGGACAATGCAAGCGCCCACCACATGCTGGAGACCATCGAAGCCGCGCAGGCCAATAACGTCACGCTGTTTACCATCCGCTATACCGAGAACCCCATGAACCACCTGAATGCCCGCAATAAATATGGCATCAGCGTGATGGAACGGATCGCGCGTGAAACCGGAGGCGTCGATTTCGACGGTCAAGGCACGGGCCTACAACAGGGCTTCCACGATATCGATGAGCAACTTCGCTCGTCCTTCGAGCTGGCTTATCACACGGGAAATTCGGGGGACAAATCCTTCCACAAGATCACGATCAAACCCAAACAGCCCGGCCTCACCGTGCGAGCCAAGTCGGGCTACTACTCGCGGTAGCTTTTGACCACTCCCTTACGGTCGTGGCTCTGATTGGCTGGTCGTGGCTCTGATTGGGCTCCGTCGTGGCTCTGAATCATGCGGTCGCGGAACCCGCGGGCATCGGGCGTGATGCCAGGTGGGCGCGCATCGCGGCACGCCCGGCTTCCACCAGGGCATCGATCTTGGCTTTCGGCATA